>DATDCR010000016.1:0-3232 GCA_036524215.1 Burkholderiales bacterium | reverse complement strand
CGAAGGTGGAGGTGATCAGCTCCTACCCGATCCGGCCGTACACCGCGATCATGATGGAGCTTTCCAAGATGGTCGCGAACGGCGAGCTCGACGCCGAGTTCGTGCACGGCGAGGGCGAGCACGCCCAGCTCGCGATCGTGCTGGGCGCCGCGGCCGCGGGGGCGCGCGCGCTCACCGGCAGCTCGGGCGTCGGGGTGACCTACGCCTTCGAGAATTACTCGCCGATCGCCGGCGGACGCATTCCGCTGCAGATGATGATCGCCGACCGGGCGCTCGATCCGCCGGGAGATTTCGGCTCCGAGCATACCGACGCGATGTCGTGCCGCGACCAGGGCTGGCTGATGGGCTGGGCCGAGACGCCGCAGGAAGCGTTCGACAACTGCCTCATCAACTATCGCGTCGGCGAGGACCACCGCGTGCTCCTGCCGCAGTTCGTCTGTCAGGACGGCTACTTCGTCTCGCACATTCCCGGCATGGTGTCGCTCCCGGAGCAGAGCCAGGTCGACGAGTTCCTGCCGCCCTACAACCTGCCGCACCCGCTCGATCCCAAGCGTCCGGTCTCGCACGGGCCGCAGATCCGCCCCGACCAGGGAACGATCATGGACATGCAGCGCGCGCAGGCGATGCTCGATGCGCCGGCGGTGATCCGCGAAGCGATCGACGACTACAACCGCATCTTCGGGCGCAAGTACTCGCCGTTCGTCGAGGAGTACATGACCGACGACGCCGAGATGGCGTTCTTCATCATGGGCGCGCACACGATGACCGCGCGTCATGCGGTGCGCCACCTGCGTGCGAAGGGCGTGAAGATCGGCCTCGTCAAGCTGCGCTTCGTGCGGCCCTGGCCGACGCAGGATGTCGCCGAGGCGCTGTCGAAGTTCAAGGCGGTCGGCGTCGTCGAGACGAGCACGTCGTACGGCGGCGCGATGCGCGGCGGCAACCTGCTGCACGAAGTGCGCGCCTCGCTCTACGAGCTGCCGAAGCGTCCGCTCACCACCTCGTTCATGGCTGGCCTGGGCGGCGAGATGGTGTCGCTCGAGGACTTCTATTACATGGCCGAGGTGATGTCGAAGGCCGTGCAGGAAGGCAAGACGAAGAAGACGGTGTATTGGGTCGGCTTCGAGTCTGACGAATAGAGGAGGCAACGATGGCTGTCGCGATCAAGACCCAGAACCTTCCGCCGATCAAGCTGATCCGCAACGTGCCGAAGGAGGAGTACTACGTTCCCGGGCACCGCACCTGTGCCGGCTGCGGGCCGGCGCTGCAGTACAAGCTCGTCGCCAAGGCGGCCGGGCCCAACACCATCTTCCTCGGGCCGACGGGCTGCATGTACGTGGCGAATGCGAGCTACCTCTGCACGCCGTACGCGGTGCCGTGGATGCATACGCAGATCACCAATGGCGGCGCGGTCGCCTCGGGCATCGAGGCGGCGTACAAGGTGCTGCTGCGCAAGGGCAAGCGCGAAGGCGAGATGCCCAACATCATCGTGATGGCGGGCGACGGCGGCTCGGTCGATATCGGCCTGCAGGCGATGTCGGCGATGATGTACCGCGGCCACGACGTGCTGTTCATCTGCTACGACAACGAGGCGTATGCCAACACCGGCATCCAGACCTCGCCCACCACGCCCTACGGCGGCAACACCACGTTCACGCCGCCCGGCCCGTCGATCCCCGAGGGCAAGACGCTCTTTCCGAAGGACCCGCCGCAGCTCGTCATCGGCGGCCACCCGGCGGTGAAGTACGTCGCGACCGCGTCGATCGCCTACCCGGTCGACCTCATCAACAAGGTACGCAAGGCGCTGAACGTCGTCGGGCCGACCTTCCTGCATATCCACTGCCCATGCCCGAAAGGATGGGGCTTCGACGAGGCGAAGACGGTCGAAGTCGCGCGGCTCGCCATCGAGACCGGCATGTGGAACATGTACGAGTGGGAGAACGGCGAGTACCGCTACCAGTTCCGGCCGAAGAAGTACAAGCCGGTGCGCGAGTACGTGAAGATGCAGCAGCGCTTCGCCCACCTGTCGGACGCGCACATCGCCAAGCTGCAGGCGTTCGTCGACGCCAAGGTGAAGACGAAGGCCGTTCCGGTCGAAGCTCCGGTGCCCACGCCGCAGACCCACTGAGCGCTACGCCCCCATGGAAAACGGGTCTCTCGAGATCCGGTTCGAATCGGTCGGCGGCTTGGGGGCGAGCGCAGCCGCACAGGCGCTGGCGAGCGCCGCCGTACTGAAGCTCGGGCTGAACGGCAGCGTCTTTTGCTCGTCCATCCCGGAGAGGAAAGGCGCGACGGCCCGCTCCTCCATTCGGCTCGCGCCTTCCGGCCGGGAGATCGCGGCAGGCGGAGAGGCGGGAGCAGCCGACGCGATCGTCGTC
Organism: Burkholderiales bacterium; assembly: GCA_036524215.1. Taxonomy (GTDB): domain Bacteria; phylum Pseudomonadota; class Gammaproteobacteria; order Burkholderiales; family SG8-39; genus SCGC-AG-212-J23. Next base: position 857 of record DATDCR010000016.1, on the reverse strand, counting down.
TTCCACGCCGGCCTGCTGCGCAATCCGGCGACCTTCGCGGGCCTGCGCAAGGACGGCACGCTGATCTACGCCGCGCCCGCGCGCTCCGTCCCTGACCAGCTCGGCGCGCTGCCCGCTACCGCGCGCGTCCTCCGTGTCGATGCCTACGGCATCGCCGCGAAGGAAAAGTGCGAGCCAGCGGCGGTTCTGCTCGGCGCGCTCTGCGGCGCTTTCCCCCTGCTTGCCGAAAGCGGCTTCGCGCGCGACAGCAAGGAATGCGAGACGCTTTCCGGCCTTGGAGAGGCGCAGGGGGATCTGCCGCCTGCTGTGGCCGCCGCCTGCGCGGTCGAGCCGGGGAACAGCATCTGGAATGACCTGTCGAGCGCTCGCAGCGGCTTTCTGCCGGCCTTCAACCGCGAGCGCTGCATCCATTGCGCGATGTGCGAGATGGTGTGCCCTGACCTGTGCCTCGTGTGGGAAGAGGGCGAGAAAGGCGGCCGCTTCCAACGCGAGCTGACCGGGGTGGATTATCGCTATTGCAAGGGCTGCCTGCGCTGCGTCGAGACCTGCCCGGCGAGCGCGATGCTGAAGAAGGCCGAGACGCCGGGCGTCGCCGAGCGGCTCGGCGTGCCGCTCTTTCCGGACTTGGTCGAATGAAACTTGCCTTCGCCAGCGGCAACGAAGCCGCGGCGCTCGCCGCTGCTTCGATCGGTGTGCGCCATGACGATCCGGCCAGGGGTTTCGGCGCCGCGCTCGCGGGCAAGCGCGTCGTCGCCATTACCGACGCGCACGGCCTGCGCGCGAATCTCGAGCAGCTGGGCGTGCAGGCGAGCTTGCGCGTGCCGATGGTGCTGAACGTCGGCTGCTCGCGCGCAGAA
>DATDCR010000015.1:0-19046 GCA_036524215.1 Burkholderiales bacterium | reverse complement strand
TGCGTCCATGCTTGCCGACGCTCCAGCCGTGCGGGGCGAGGAATTTCTCGCCGACGCCGATCGGCTCCTCCTCGAGCGGCGTGCCCATGGTGTCGTTCCAGCGATTGAGGAAGCCGAAGGTGGCGATCACAGCGACGATCTCGACGATCTGCGCCTCCGACCAGTGCTTGCGCATCGTGGCGAACATCTCGTCGGTGACGCCATTGGGCACCGACGCCCCGGCGATGGCGAAGTCGAGCGCTACGCGCTCGGCCTCGGAGAAGAGCGGGCTCGTGCGGAACTCCCACACCGCGGCGAGCTTCTGCTCTTCGATGCCGAAGTGCAGCGCGCCGCCTGCCGTGTGCGCCATGCAGTACTGGCAGCCGGCGGCACGGCTCGCCACATGCGCGACGAGGCGCTTGAAACCGCGGTCGACCTCGCCGCCCGGCTCCCAGATGGAGGCAGTGAGCTGGGCAAGCGCGCGGGCGATCTTGGGCTTTCGCTGCAGGATGAGCATGCTGTTCGGCACGAAGCCGAGGTTCTTCTTCATCGCGTCGAAGGCTTCTTTCAGCTCGGGCGTGTGTTCGGGCGGCAGCGGCGCTATACGCGCCGAGGGCTTAGCTCGTTGCTCCATGACCTTCTCCTTGTAGTTGCAGCGGCGGGCATTTCACCGATCCGTAAGAGCAGAACACGCAGCACTCGCCGGTTTTCGGGCGCAGCGTCGCCTTGCAGGCGCTGCATTGGTAGAAGAACTGGCAGGCATCGGTCGGCATGCGCTCCTTGCGCTTGGCGCCGCAATGCGGGCAGGTAATCGTCGATTCCAGCTGCGGGCTCGCCCGTTTGCGCCGGCCGGTCCAGAGCCCCGGGGCGCTCGCGATGATCAGGCCGGCGAAGCCGGCGTAGATCAGCGCCTCCGACCCCGCCCAGTACAGGCCAGCGAACACCGCCGCCGCACCGCCGAGGGCCACGCCTAGCAGCCAGCGATTGCGGTGACGCCGGTAGGACAGCAGGTGGCCGAGCATGGCGACGACGACCAGCGCCTGCGTAGCCAGGAAGATCTGCGACTCGTAGGCGCCGAGCGCGCCCAGGCCGAAGAGGGCGCCGAGGAGCGCGAGCTTCGGGAAGCAAACGGGACAGGCGGCTGCCGCCAGCACGGCGCCGAAACTACCCACTTTGTCCAGCTTCGAATCCAGCCTAAGCGTTCCAGTCGATGCGTTCGCGGATCAGGCGATCGACCTGCGCGGTGCGGCTGCCGGAAGGCGTCACTACCGCGTAATAGCCGTGGCCGGCCGCGCGAGCGAGCGCATTCCAGTCGGACGTGGAGGCCTGCTGCTGCGTTTGCGGGAGCGAGCGGCCCGGCACGATGAGCACCGTCGCCAAGCCCTGGCCAGTCTCGAAAACGATGTGCAGCGCGGTGCCGTTCTCTACCGGGCACAGGCGCACGTAGCGCACCGTTCCGAGCGGCGCCTTGAGCGTGCCGCCGGAGGCGCGGATCAGCTCGCCGAGCGCCTCCACGTTCGTCGGGTCGACGGTGCTCAAGGATTCGGGCTCCATCGCGACGTGCTCGATTGCCTTGCGCGCGTACTGGTCGCCGGGCGCGGGGACGTAAAGGGCGCGCGCGAGGCCCACGGCGACGACTATGGCGACGCTAGCGGCAAGTGCCCACCGGTACCACGCGGGCCGGCGGCCATGCACGCGCAACAGTACGCGGTCCGCGAGTCCATCCGGAACTGGCGTAGCAAGGGCTCGCTCGAGGTCCCGCTCGGTTTCGTCGACGCTATGCGCAAAAGCGGCACAGGCCGCGCATTGCGCCGCATGAGATTGCGCTTCGGGTCCGAGCCGGGTCGGCTCGGCGAGCTTGGCACGGTGAAAATCGAGGCAATTCATTTCGCCACCTTGAGCTTTTCGGCAGGTACGTCGTACTGCTTGCGCAAAGCTTGCCGCGCGCGCGTAAGGCGCGTCATGACCGCCCCCTCGGTCGTCGCCAGCATCCGTGCGATTTCGCTGCAGCTGAAGCCGCCGAGCACCTGCAGCAGAAGCGGCTGACGGTAGGTCTCCGGAAGAAGCCGCACCATCTGCGCGATCTCAACGTCGCCTTCGAAGGACGGCAGCGCGGGCAGCTCGGATTCCTCCAGGTTGTCGATATCGACCGCCGGCCTGCTGCGCGAGTAGCTGCGGGCCAGCTCGTTTCGCAGAATCGTGACAAGCCACGCCTTCGCCACGCTGACATCGCGCAGCTCCGCCCACGACTTCCAGGCCCGGGCAAAGGTTTCCTGGACCAGGTCTTCGGCGAGGTGGCGGTCACGGCACAGCCACCAGGCGTAGCGATAGAGGTCGGCGCTGTAGGCGCGAACGGCATGCTCGAAATTTTGCACGGTACGGCGGATTCCTTGCTCCTGTGGGGATTAGACACCGCCGCGGGGCCGATCCTTACATGAGGGATGTAAGAAAACCCTCCGGCAGACGGTCTCCCGGCAAAGGAGATCGCCGTATGCCGAAACGTCCCGCCGCCATTGCCTTCGACGTCATCGAAACGCTTTTCGCCCTCGACCCCGTCGGCGAGCGAATGAAGGCGGCCGGCTTGCCGCACACGATGCTGCGGCTATTCTTTGCGCAGATGCTGCGCGATGCGTTCGCGCTTGAAGGTTCCGGCGTCTACAAGCCATTCCCGGAGATCGCCGCCGCGAATCTCGCGATCGTGCTGGCCGGCCATGGCTTGGCGGCGGGCAAGGCGCAGGTCGACGGCATCATGGGCGCCTTTGCCGAGCTGCCCGCCCATGCCGACGTACGTCCGGCATTCGAACGGGTGCGCGGCGCCGGTGTGCGTCTCATCACGGTATCGAACGGCGGAGCGCAAGGGACGAAGAAGCTGTTGGCGCGCGCCGGCTTGCTGGACTACGTCGAGCAGGTCGTATCGATCGACGAAGTGAAGCGCTGGAAGCCCAACAAAGCGGTCTATCTGCATGCCGCCCAGGCGGCGGGCGTTGCGCCCGGCGACCTGGCGCTCGTGGCCGCGCATGCCTGGGACGTGCATGGCGCCAAGCAGGCAGGACTCCTTGGTGCCTGGGTGAAGCGCCAGGACGCGGAATATCACGCCGCCATGACACCGCCTGACGCGCGCGGCGATTCGCTCACCGAAACGGTCGACGGGCTTCTCGCCTTGTAAGGTCTCGCCCGGTACGCCGGTCAATCAGGGACGGTTCCGCTTCGGGGCCACCACTGAGGAGATGACGATGACCCGTTCCCTTGCCACCGCCACGCTGGCTGCCGCTGTCGGGCTCGCGCTAGCCGCTTCCGCGCAAGCGCAGATGGGCGACAAGCCGATGACCAAGGAGCAGAAGATGACCATGGAGCGCATGGTCAAGAACAACCTCGAGAAGTGCTACGGCGTCGCCGCGCGCGGCAAGAACGATTGCGCCGAAGGCGCGCATTCGTGCGTCGGCCAGTCGACGCGCGATCGCGACCCGACCTCGTTCGTGCTGGTGCCGAAGGGCGAATGCCAGAAGTTCGCGGGCGGCAAGACCCAGGCCTCTTGATTCCCGCGTCCGCAGGCGTCGGGCTGCGCTTCACGCACCACGCCGCGGTGCTGGAAGAGCGGCCCGCCGCCGCGTGGTTCGAGGTGCACGCCGAGAACTACATGGGCGGCGGGAGGCCGCTCGAATATTTGGAAGCGATCCGCTGCGATTATCCGATCGCGCTGCATGGCGTCGCGCTGTCTCTGGGCAGCGCCGAAGGGATCGACGCGCGCCATCTGCAACGCTTCGCCGCACTCGCCGATCGCATCGATGCCGGCCTCGTCTCGGAGCACCTCGCGTGGTCGGCGAGCGGCGGCAATCATTTTCCGGATCTCCTGCCGCTGCCTTATACCGAGGAGGCGCTCGCCGTCGTCTGCAGCAATGTCGAGCGCGCGCAGCAGGTCCTGCGCCGGCAGGTCCTGGTCGAAAACCCGTCGTCGTACTTGCGCTATCGCCATTCGACGATCGGCGAAGCCGAATTTCTGGCGGCCCTTGCCGCGCGCACCGGCTGCGGCATCCTGTGCGACGTCAATAACGTCTACGTGAGCGCATGCAACCTGGGGTTCGATGCCGTTGCCTATCTGCGCGCGCTGCCGGCCAGCGCGGTAGGCGAGATCCATCTGGCCGGACACCGGCTGCGCCAGTTCGGCGACGGCCGCTCGATCCGGATCGACGACCATGGGTCGCGCGTGGCGCCGGCCGTATGGTCGCTCTACGCGGAAGCAATCCGTTTCTTCGGGCCACGCCCGACGCTCATCGAATGGGACACGGACGTGCCCGCGCTCGAGGTGCTGCAGGAGGAGGCGCGGTACGCCGAGCGACTTCTCGCAAAGGAAACGGCCGATGCCTGCGCTATTTGAAGTGCAGCGCGCATTTGCGCGCGCGCTGTTGCGCGAGGACGCCGGGGAAGCCTGCGCGCACATCGCCGACGACGGCTTCGGCGCCGCCGGGCGGCTGCGCATCTACCGCAATACCTGCCGCTCTACGCTCGCCGCCACGCTTCGGCTGACTTATCCCGCGGTAGAGAAGCTCGTCGGGTCCGGATTCTTCGAGCACGTCGCAGCACAGTATGTCGCCTGCCACCCGGCGCGCAGCGGTTATCTCAACGATTACGGCGGCGAGTTCGTTGCCTTCCTCGCTGGCCTTGGTGCGGCACGCGAGCTGCCGTACCTGCCGGACGTTGCGCGCTTCGAGTGGGCGCTCAGCGTGGCGGCGAATGCGGCGGACGCCCCGAAGATCGAGCCGACCGTGCTTTTGCTCGTGGATGCCGAGCGGCACGGCGACCTGCGCTTCACACCCCATCCGTCGGTGAGCTGCCTGGAGCTCACCCATCCTGCCGACGAGATCGCCGACGCGGTCATGAGCGGCGACGATGCGGCGATGGCGGAAGTCGACATCGCGGCCCGGCCGGTCCACCTCATCGTGCATCGCGGACACAGCGGCATCGAGACCGAGCGTTGCACCGCGCGGCAGTACGGTCTCATTTCGCGCCTTTGCGCCGGAGAGGCGCTCGGACGCGTGATCGAGGCGGCGCCGGAGCAGGCGCCGATGATCCTCGCTCAGCAGCTAGCCAAAGGGCGCTTCAGCGCGTTCACGGTGACAGCATGAACAGGCTCGCGAAGCTGCGCGCCTGGCTCGAGGCGGTGCCTTATTCGATTCTCGCGCTGCCGCTGCGTTTCGGTGTCGCCTGGATCTTCTGGAACGCGGCGCAGGTGAAGCTCATCAACTGGCAGCGTACGATCGAGCTCTTCACCGACGAGTACCAGGTCCCACTCCTGCCGCCGGAATGGGCGGCGAGCACGGCGCTGTCGATCGAGCTTGCCGCCCCCGTGCTTCTCGTGCTCGGCCTTTTCACGCGCTTTGCGGTGCTCGTGCTGCTCGGGATGACCGCAGTCATCCAGACCTTCGTCTATCCGGACGCCTGGCCGACGCACCTGCAGTGGGCGGCGATGATGCTGGTGCTCCTTTGCCGCGGCGCCGGAGCGGTCTCGCTCGACCATTACCTGGCGCGAGTCATTTCTAACCGATTGAATCAGAGAAGGGTCGTGATATAGACCAGCCAGTCCGGCATCGCGCGCACCAGCGCGGCCTCCACCGCCTTATCGACGCCCAGCGCGATGAAGGCACCGAGCGCAAGGATCAAGCCGCCCAGCGCCGGCCGCGTCAGCCGCTCGATGCGGGCGAGCGCGGCGCGCCTCGCTTGAAGAGCCTGCCTCGATCCGTAGGCGATGGCGAGAAGCGGAAGCGAGGCGCCGGCGCCGAAGGCGAGCATGACGAGGGACGCCTTGCCGAGCGTTGCGCTGCTGGCCGCCCACGTGATTGCCGCGCCGAGCGTAGGTCCCGTGCAGGGCGTCCATACGGCGCCGAGCAGGAGGCCGAGGGTGAAATGGCCGGGCCATCCGTCCGGTGACAGGCGCTCGAGCGCGCGGTTGAGCGGACCGGTGAGGGAGGCGCCGAGCGCTGCGACGCGGTTCTTGAGGGTCGACAGAAGAAGGATCGCGCCGAAGACGACGAGCAGCACGGCGGAGGCCTGGCGCATCACATCGGCGGAGGGCGCCCACACGATGCTCGCGCCGGCGATGGCGAGACCCGCGCCGGTGAACGCGACGACCAGGCCCGCAGCGAGCGCGAGCGGCGCGAAACGATGGCGCTCGAGGGCGGCGAACAGCACGAAGGGCAGCACCGGCAGCACGCACGGCGAGAGGACCGTAAGGGTGCCGGCCAGAAGGCCGAGCAGCACGCTGGCCATGCAAGCGGCCGCTTAGCGCGCGTGGTCGAGCAGGGCGCGGATCGCCGGCTCGGCGGTCGCTCCGACGGAACGCGCAAGCTCCTTGCCGCCGCCGAACAGGATCAGCGTGCTCTGGGCACTGGCGCCGAGCTTCTTGACGACCTGCGCCTGCGAATCAAAATCGACGCGAAAGCGTGTGATGCCCGCATAGGGTGCCTCGGTCGCGAGCGCGTCGAGAATCGGCGCCTGGGCCCTGCACGTGGGACACCAGTCGGCGTGAATCTGGATCAACACCGGTTTGCCGGCCGCAAGCGCGCTTTGGAAGGGCTCCTCGGCGAAAGGCTGCAACGCCGCGGCGCCAACGGCCAAAGGCGCAAGGCCGAGCGCAATGACGGCGAGTAGTTCGATGCATCTGCGGCGTGGCATGCTAATCATGGCGAGCTCCCGGTTAAGGTTCACTCACCTAGACCCCCGCGGGCTGCCGCGCCTTACAGCCCCGACCAATATCAGTCTGGCAGCGCCTTGCGCGACACCAGCGCCAGCCAGCCGCGGATCAGTCGGTAGAGGACCCAGATGCCGATGGCGATCCAAAGCACCAGGGCGATGGGGATGCCGACGACCGTGACGAACAGGATGGCGCCCACGACGAGCCACAGCAGCGCGAACCAGAAGGTGCGCAGCTGCCACGAGAAATGCGAGGCGAGCCAGGTCTCGCGCGCTTCCGATCTCTTCACGTAGTTGAGGATGACCGCAATGATCGAGGGCCATCCGGTGAGGAAAGCCGTCACCACGAGCGCCGGAGTGAGCATCCCCGTCACTGCGCTGAAGGCGTGCAGCGCGTACATCACGTGTGTGAGCGTGATCAGGCCTTCGCGAGGAACGAGACCGGAAGGAGGAGAGGACACGGGGCCGCCGTTATGCCTTGCGCGCCGTGCGCACGAGTTCCTCGAGCGTCTCGTAGGGCTGCGCGCCGACGACGCCGCTGCTTCCGGCGACGAAGGTCGGCACGCCAGTGATGCCGTAATCGCGCGCTTTCTGCCAGTCGGCATCGACTGCGGCTTGGAACGTCCTTTTATCCAGGACCTCTTTCGCCTGCTCGCGAGGCAGGCCGACCGATTGTGCGATTTCCAGGAGGACCTCCGGATCGCCGATGTCGCGTCCGTCGACGAAGTAGGCGCGGAACAAGGCGTCGTGGATCGCCTCGCCACCGGGCTGCTCATCGGCCCATTTGCCGAGCTCCTGCGCGAGGCGGCTGTTGTAGGTCATCGTGCGCTCGCCGTACGGCAATCCTTCCGCCGCCATGCGCGCGCGCATCTGCGCCTGCATCTTCGCAATGTCATAGCCTCGCCCGGCAAAAAGCTCCTCCAGGCTGCGGCCTTTGGCCGGGGTTTCCGGATGCAGCGGGAAGTGGACCCACTGCACTTTCACGCCGTGTTCCTTCCTGAGCCGCTCAATACGCACGGTACTGAGATAGCACCAGGGTCAGACGTAGTCGCTAAAGACTTGCAGGACGATAGGATCGCTCATCCACCTATACTAACTCGCCCATCCCCATGCCCGTCATCGACTATCTGAAGCGGCTCGGCCCGGGCCGCGCGGTGCTCTGGTGCTACCTGATCTGGTACCTCGTCATGGCGAGCGCCTATTTCGATCCGTCGCCGCTGCTCTGGCTCACCTCGGCCGGAATCAGCCTGATCATCGGCTGCGCCTTGATCCTGAGCGTTGCGGGCGAGGCCACCCGTCTCGATCGCTGGCAGATCTTCCGGCTCTTCTGCATTCCCTTCTGCGTGTCGAGCTTCTCCGCCCTGGTGAAGGACCACGGCTTCATCCTGATCTTTTCTCCCAGGCCTGTGGAAACCGGCGTGGCAGTCGCGTTGTGCCTGGGATTTCTCGCCATCGTCGGTCTTGTCCGCTACGCTCCGTAATTCCGAAGAGGAGATCGAATGAGCAGCCCAGGCTACAACTACAGCGAGTTCGTCGCGTCGGTGGAGGAGTTCAACGATTTCGCCGTGCACGCGCCCAAGGCGACGATGCGCGCGCCATCCTTCGCGCTCGAAGAGCTCGCCACCGGCAACCCCATGCAGATGAGCGAGCTCTGGCGAAGCGAGATCGCGCTGATCGAGTTCGGCTCGTTCACCTGACCGTTCTGCGCGATGGCGGCCGAGTCGATGGAAAGGCTCGCCGACCAGTACGCGAACCGGGCCGTGCGCTCGGTCTTCATCTACACCCGGGAAGCGCATCCCGGCGAAAACTATCGCCACCATCGTTCGATGGACGACAAGCGAGCCAACGCGCGCGCCTTCGTCGAGCATTCGAAGATCCGTCGCCAGGTTCTGCTGGACGACCTGCAGGGCACGGCCCACCGCGCCTACGGCATGCTGCCCAACATGACCTGGATCGTGGGGCGCGGCGGCATGATCCATTACAAGTCCGCCTGGACAAGCGAGGCCGACGTGGTCGACGCGCTCGAAAGCGTTCTCGACTTCCAGGCCAACCGGGCGAAGAACCAGTGGGTCGTCTTCTATAGCGAGCGCAGCGCGTGGAGCCGGCGCGACATGGGGCAGTTCAAGGCCGGACTCGAGCGCGCGGGGCCCCAGGCTGTCGCGGATTACCAGCGCATGCTCGAATCGAACAAGGCGGCCCGCGCGGCGCCGAGCGAGGACATCGGGCCGCGCATCCCCGGGAACTACTACAGGACCGAGGACGAGGCCGGCAAGCGCTGAGCGCAGGCGCTACTTCTTCTGCGCCTGCGCCTCGCGGAAGTTGATGAGCTTGATCACGTCGCCCGCGTCGACGCGCCCGATCGGGCCGGAGCTGTACGTCGACGACACGACTTTGCCGCCCGCGTCGAGGAGGAACTCCGAGGGCTGGATGATCGAGCGGCGCTCTTCCCACCAGGCGCCGAGCTGGTCGGCTTGCGCGCGCGTCACCCCGTACCCGACAGGAAAGGTGAGTTCCGCGGCCACCTCTTTGGCCTTGTCGAGGGGGTCCACGCTCGCAGCGACGACCTTCGCGCCGAGCGACTCGAGCTCGTTATGGAGCTTGGCGAAGCCGGCCAACTGCCGGCGACAGTAGGGTCACCAGTGACCGCGGTAAAAAAGGACGATCCTGTACTTCGCGTCGAGCCCGTCGGGCAGCTCGAGTGTGCTGCCGTTGGTGAGGTGCAGGCTGAGCCTGGGAAACGCGTCGCCGGTATCCAGTTTTGCGGCCATGGGCACGACCTCCAATAGGGACCTATGTTAGACCGCCAGTGACCGAAAAACCTTACACGGAGCCGCAAGCGCTGTAAGGACTCAGGCTTCCGGCCGGTCTGGAGCAGAGGAGCTTCGATGAAGAAAAAGACCATCCTGCTCGCGGCCGCCCTGATCCAGCTCACCTTTCCGGTGCAGGCGGACGAAAGAATCGAGGGCTCGGTCCTCGACACCACCGTGACCTATTGCGAGGGCGGAAAGCACGCGAGCTGCATCGGCCGGCTGACGCTGCAGCGCGACGTCGACGGGCGGCGCGAGACGATGACCATCCGCGTGCCGCTCGGCACGCCGATCAGCTGCGGCGCCGACGCCATGTTCCTCCACCGGTTACGAGGCAGGACGGTGATCGTGACCGAGGACGCACGCGTGGCCAAGGCTATCGAGACGGTGGAGGCCCCCACAAGCGCCTGCTGACGTACCATAACCTGGTTACCCGGAGGAGGGTGCCCATGAGCAACGAACTGCCAGTCGATCCCGCCGCACTGCGCGAAGAGGTCAAGTCCAAGTACCGCGAAGTCGCGTCCAACCCGCACGGCGAATTCCACTTCCATACCGGCCGCGTCGCGGCGAAGCGCCTGGGCTACGACGCCGCGCTCGTCGATCGCATGCCCGATGCGGCGATCGAGTCGTTCGCCGGCGTGGCGAATCCGTTCTCGCTGCGCCGCCTGGAAGCGGGCGAGAAAGTGGTCGACGCCGGCTCCGGCGCCGGCTTCGACTGCTTCATCGCCGCGCAGCAGGTCGGACCGGGCGGCGCGGTGGTTGGCATCGACATGCTGCCCGAGATGCTCGAGAAGTCGCGGGCAACAGCAAGGCGCCTCGAGCTCGGCCAGGTCGAATTCCGCGAAGGCCTGATCGAGAAGATGCCGGTTCCGGACCGCTGGGCGGATGTCGTCATCAGCAACGGCGTGATCAACCTTTGCGCCGACAAGAAGCAGGCGCTGCAGGAAGTCTGGCGCGTGCTCAAGCCCGGCGGACACTTCCAGTTCGCCGACATCGCCAACGGCAAGCCGGTGCCCGCATCGGCGCTGAGCAACATCGATCTCTGGACGGCCTGAATCGCCGGCGGCCTTCCGTGCGAAGGCTGGAAAGCGATGATGGAAGAGATCGGCTTCGTCGACGTGCAGATCGGCCAGGCGGCCGACACCTTCGGCGGTGCGTCGGGCGAGAAGAATGCGCGGCGCTTCGAGGTCTACGGCTATCCGTTCATGGCGCGCAAACCGGCGTGAGATGGCGGAAAAGAGTGGGAGTCGAACCCACCAGGGACCTCTAAAAGCCCCTCACTGGATTTGAAGTCCAGGCGCCCCGCCGGGGTGCGAATCTCTTCCAGAACTGCTCGTCGGCGCGCGCAGCAGCACGTGCTTGTCGCCGGCGCGGCGCGTGAATTTTATCCGATCGAAAAACTCGAGGACCTCGATGGCGAGGTTGCGGCCGAGCTGCGATCGGTCGCGAAATGCGGCGGCGGTGATCGCGCCGCTTGCGCGCGCTTCCTCTTCCGCCATCTTCTCGAGTCGCGTGATGAGCGACGGGAGGAAGAAACGCGTTTTCGACACGCGCACGACGAGGCGCTGGCTTGCGAGGCGCGAAAGCGCGGCCTCCAGCCGGCGTGCATCCTCGTGCAGCAGCTCGGCAAGCTCCGCGATCGTCGGCGGACGCATGCCGCCCTTCTCGAACGCGGGTGCGATTCGCTGCCATAAGGCAGCGTCCGCGGCGCTGAGCTGCACGGCGTGCCCGGCGAGGCGCAGGCCCGCGCCTTCGCGCACGACGAGGCGTTCGGCGATCAGCTCGTCGATGAGCATGGCCGCCGCTACGCGCGACACGCGCCCAAGGCGGTCTTCCGGCATGGCGCCGCTCTGCGGAAAATCGCGGTGCCACGCCGCCAACGCCGCGAGCGCCTTGTCGCGCAGCGCGCGCCAGTGCGAAGGGGCGAATCGCCAGCCGCTCATGGCGGGGAGATTGCGGCCGGCGCTGAAGCGCGCAAGGTCGACGCCGCCTGGCGAGCACTCGAGGAGCGCGTCGAGCGCCGGCACGGAATCTTCGATCTCCATCGCCTTCAGGCAGGCGATCCGCTCAGGTCTGGCGCGGCCGCGCGCGGGCGGAAACACGTCGATCACCACGCCGCCGCCGAGCGTGCGGCGCGCCGATTGGTCGCGCACGATGAATCGGTCGCCGTGGACCGCGCCCACCGGCTGCTCGAGGACGAGCTGGACAAGCCCGCTCTCGTCGAGGATCGCGACGCGGCCGAGCACATCGGCGGCGCCAAGGTGCACGTGGACCGGCATCCAGTGCTTGAAAGGCTCGGCGACCGTGCGCAGTCGCGCATCGAACTTTGTCACCGCGGGCGGCACGTTTCCGGCGACGATCCAGTCGCCGCGCGCCACCGGCTCTTTCAGTCCCGCGAGGTTCAGCGCCAGGCGCTGGCCGGCGCGACCGCGCTGCGCCGGCGCATTGTGGGCGTGGATGGAGCGCACCCGCGCTTTGGCGCCAGTGAGGAGCGCGCCCACTTCGTCGCCGACCTTGACCTCGCCGCTCAACGCGGTGCCGGTCACGACCAGGCCAGCGCCGGCGATGGTGAAGCAGCGATCGACGCTCAGGCGGAAGTTGCCGTCGCTCGCGCGCTCGACCACCGACTTCGCAGCGCCGCTCAAGTGCGAGCGCAAAGCTTCGATGCCGTCGCCGGTAATAGACGAGAGTGGAAAAACGGGAGCCCCGGCAAGCCGCGTGGGTGACAGCAGTGAGGCGAGCTCGGCGCGGACCTCGTCGACGCGGCCGGGCGCGACACGGTCGATCTTCGTCAGCGCGACTGCGCCGCGCGGGAGGCCCATCAGTTCCAGGATCGCCAGGTGCTCGCGCGTCTGCGGCATGACGCCGTCGTCGGCCGCGACGACGAGCAAGGCGAAATCGATTCCGGCGACGCCGGCGAGCATGTTGTGGATGAAGCGTTCGTGGCCCGGCACGTCGATGAACCCGATCGAGCCCTGGTAGGCGAAGCCCAGGTCGATCGTCATGCCGCGCCGCTTCTCCTCCGGCAGGCGATCGGTATCGACGCCGGTGAGCACGCGCACCAGGCTCGTCTTGCCGTGGTCGACGTGACCCGCGGTAGCGACGATCACAGCTTGCTCAGCTGAGTCGCAAAGCCCGCCTCATCCTCGAGGCAGCGCAGGTCGAGGATCAGTGCGCCTTCCTGGATGCGCCCGATCACGGGTACCGGCAGCGCGCGCAGTCTTGCCGCAAGCCGCGCGCTGCCCGGGCGGATCGCCAGCCCGGCACTCGCGATGCGCTGCGCCGGCGCGGCGCCGCTGCCGACCTGGCTTTCGCAGGCGACGACTTCCACGGTCTCTCTCAACCTCTCCTGCAGGGAAGGCTTGAGGCGCTCCGCCTGCGCTCGTATTTCATCCACCGGCCGCGCGAGCAGGCGCAGCGTCGGGACGCGCTCGACGACGCGCTCCGGGTCGGCGTAAAGGCGAAGCAGTGCGGCGAGCGCCGCGAGCGTCATCTTGTCGATGCGCAGCGCGCGTTTGAGCGGGTTCCGGCGGATCCTGTCGATCAATGCGGCGCGCCCGACGATGATGCCGGCCTGGGGGCCGCCCAGCAGCTTGTCGCCGCTGAAGGTGACGACGTCGGCGCCGTTGGCGATGGTCTCGGCCGGCGTCGGCTCGTGCGGAAGACCGAAGCGCCGAAGATCGACGAGCGCGCCGCTTCCCAGGTCCACCACCAGGGGGACGCCGCGCTCCTGGCAGAGCGCGGCGAGCTCCCGTTCCGGCACCGAGGCGGTGAAGCCCTCGATGGCGTAGTTGCTCGTGTGCGCTTTCAGCACGGCGCCGGTCTTCGCGCCGATCGCCTCCGTGAAATCGCGCAGGTGCGTGCGGTTGGTCGTGCCCACCTCGCGCAGCCGGCAGCCCGAGCGCGCCACGATGTCGGGCAGGCGGAACGAGCCGCCGATTTCGATCAGCTCGCCGCGCGAGGTCGGCACCTCCTTGCGCTGCGCGAGCGTGTTGAGCACGAGGAGAAGCGCCGCCGCGTTGTTGTTCACCACCGTCGCCGCCTCGGCGCCGGCGAGCCGGCACAAGAGCTTCTCGACGTGATCGTCGCGCTCGCCGCGGCGGCCTTGCTCGAGGTCGTACTCGAGGTTGCTCGGCGCACGCGCTACTTCCGTCATCGCCGCGATCGCTTCCGCCGGCAAAAGCGCACGTCCGAGGTTGGTGTGCAGCACCGTGCCGGTGAGGTTGAAGACGGGTCGCAGCGTCGGTTGCGCGGCCGCGTCGAGCCGCGTCGACACCTTTGCCAGCAGCGCGGTTTCGTCCCCGGTGCCCTGGCCGGCGGCGCGCAGCTCGGCGAGCAGGTCGCGGATCGCGTCGGTCACGGCGCTTCGGCCGTGGCGCGCGATCAGCGGCGCGGCGGCTTCGCAGCGCAGGAGCCGATCGACGGAGGGCAGTGAGGCGAGGGGAAGACTGGCCACAACCGCGATTCTAGGGCTGCGTAGCTCCCTGACGCGCAGCTCACTGGAACGTCATCACCACCGGGCCGTGGTCGCTGGTGCCGAACTCGCGCTGCACGGCGCAGGCCGCCACGCGCGAAGCGATGGCCTTCGAAGCCAGGATGTAGTCCAACCGCCAGCCGATGTTGCGCTCGCGCATCTTGCGCCACGGCGCCCACCAGGTGAACAGGCGCTCGTTGTCCGGCTCGAGCGCGCGGTGCACGTCGACCAGCTGGTCGTCGATCAGCGCCTCGAAAAGCTCGCGCTCCTCCGGTAGCTGGCCGATCACGCTGCGCCGCTCCACCGGGTGCACGTCGCGCTCGGTGCGCGCGATGTTCATGTCGCCGCAGAGCACCAGCTCGCATCCCTCCGCGTGCACGCGGCGCGTCCATTCGGTCATCAGGCGGAAGAAGCGCAGCTTTGCCGCATAGTCCTTGCCGCCGTTCGGCACGTAGACCGACGCCAGCACCAGGTTGCCGCAGCGCCCGGCGACGATGCGCGACTCCATGTCGAATTCCGGGTGCGTGAACGCCGGCTCGCTCCAGGTTTCCATCCGGATGTGCAACGACACGCCGGAATAGGCCTTGAGCGTGGAGCCGTGCCAGTAGATGTGATAGCCGTCGGTCTTGCACTGCTCCGGCACCTGCTCGATGCCGGCCTTGAGCTCCTGCAGGCACAGCACGTCGGGCCGCTCGCGCTCGAGGAACTCGCACACCTGCGCCGCACGCGCGCGGATGCCGTTGACGTTCCAGGTGGCGATCTTCATGCAAGTGCGAATTCGGGGTCAGAGCCCAACCGAGAGATTCGGGCTCTGACCCCAGATAGGGCTCCGTCCCCGAATTAGGAGCCCTTGACGATCTTCAACTGGTTGTCCACGCCCTTCACGCCGTCGACCTTCGAGGCGATCTGCTGGGCGCGCTTGCGCTGGGCGTCGTTGCCGACGGTGCCCCAGAGGCTCACCTTGCCGTCGGTGGCGGTGACGTCGATGGCGCCGCTCGGCAGCTTGGACTCCGGCGCTTCCAGCGCCTGCTTCACCTTGGCGGCGAGCTCCTTGTTCGGATCCGGCTTCGGCGGCTCGGGCTTCGGCTCCGGCTTCGGCGCGACTGCGACCGGGGCCGCGGGCGCCTTGGCCGCGGGCTTGGGCGGCGGCGGTGCCTCGGAGCATGCAGCGATGGCGAATGCGAGCGAGATGAGCGCGGCGGTGGTCTTCATATCCCCTCCCTTGGAAATACGGCTAATGAGCAAACAGCCGCGCAATTGCGTCGGCGTCGAAGCGGTACTCGTGGTTGCACATTTCGTTTCGGATGACGACTTCCCCTTGCTCCGCGAGGATCGACTCGACTTCCGTGCGGCCGAGCGCGCGCAGCATGTCCTTCACCTTGTCCTCATCGTAGGGGCAATGGTATTCCACTGCGTACAGGCGGAAGACCCTCATCAATTCTTCAGGAAACACGCGGGTCAGGAGGTCGTAGGGCTGGGCATCGCGCGTTTCGTCCAGCGTCAGCGTGTTGGCGAAGTGCTTCACCCGGTCCCAGCCGTCCGGGTCGCGGCGGTCGGCGTTGGGCAGCTTCTCGAGTAGGAGGCCCGCGAGCGCGCCGCCGTCGGCATAGAGCCGCAGATACGCGGGCAGCTGCTCCGACTGCGCGAGGTAGTGCGTGAAGATCTGCTCGAGCGTCTCGCCCTCCAGCGGCACCAGGCTCTGGTAGAGCTTGCCGCTCTTCAGGTCTTCGAGGGTGACGGCGAGGCGGCCGTCGCCGAGCAGCTTGCGCTGGCTGTCCTGGCCAAGCTCCTCCTTTTCGAACGCCGCCATGCCGCGGATGCGCAATTCCGCCGTGCAGTCGGCGACCAGCAGCTTGACCGGGCCCGTGCCTTGCACCTGCAGCGTCACCCGGCCCGCGCCCTTCTGGTTGGCGCCGAGCAGCACGTTGAGCGCGGTGGTATGGCCGAGGAGCGACACGATGTCCTCGGGGTAGCCCCGGCCGTCCAGCATCCGCTGCCATGCGCCGGTCAGGCAGACGAGCCGACCGCGGATGTCGAGGTTTTCGAACAGGAAGCGCTGAACGTAGTCCGTCTGCATGGTTCAAAAGTTTATATCCGGGGCCGAGGTAGATGCCCCGGACGCCATCTGATAGATCGAGGCCTATGCCCGCGCAACTGACCGAGGCGACCGAGCGCTCCGTGGTACTCACCGGACACGACCAGTATCTGTTCCGGGAAGGCACGCACAGCCGGCTGTACGAGAAGCTGGGCGCGCACTTCATCGAGGACGGCGTCGGCTCCTCGACCCACTTTGCGGTGTGGGCGCCGAACGCGCAGGCAGTCTCGGTGGTGGGCGACTTCAACGGCTGGGACCCGCGGGCGCACGCGCTTCGCTCGACGGGCGAGTCGGGCATCTGGACGACGCGCCTGCCCGACGCAAAGCCGGGCCACGTGTACAAATTTCATATCGTTTCCCGCAATGCCGGCTACCGGGTAGACAAGGCCGATCCCTACGCGTTTCGCGCCGAAGAGGCGCCGCGCACGGGCTCGATGATCTGGGACCTGGCTTACGAATGGCACGACGCCGCCTGGATGGCGGACCGCAAGTACCGCAATTCGCTCGATGCGCCCTGGTCGATCTACGAGCTGCACCTCGGCTCGTGGCGGCGATCGCCCGAGCAGCCGGACAAGCCGTTGGGCTACCGCGTGCTCGCGCCGATGCTCGCCGAGTACTGCCAGAAGATGGGCTTCACGCACGTCGAGCTGCTGCCGATCATGGAGCACCCGTTCTACGGCTCCTGGGGCTACCAGTCGACCGGCTACTTCGCGCCCTCTTCGCGTTACGGCACGCCGCAGGACTTCATGCACCTAGTCGACACGCTGCACCAGGCCGGCATCGGCGTGATCCTCGACTGGGTGCCTTCGCATTTCCCGTGGGACCAGCACGGGCTCGGCTTCTTCGACGGCTCGCACCTCTACGAGCACGCCGATCCGCGCCAGGGTCACCATCCCGACTGGGCCAGCGCGATCTTCAACTATGGGAGAAACGAGGTAAGGGCGTTCCTGGCGTCGAGCGCGCGCTTCTGGCTCGACCGCTACCACGTCGACGGCCTGCGCGTCGACGCGGTCGCGTCGATGCTGTACCTCGACTACGGGCGCAAGCAGGGCGAGTGGATTCCTAACCGCCACGGCGGGCGCGAGAACCTCGAGGCGATCGACTTCCTGCGCTTCCTCAACGAGACCGTGTACCGCGACTACCCCGACGTGCAGACCATCGCCGAGGAATCGACGGCGTGGCCGCAGGTCTCGCGGCCGACGTATCTCGGCGGCCTCGGCTTCGGCATGAAGTGGAACATGGGCTGGATGCACGACACGCTGAGCTACATGAAGAACGATCCCGTGTTCCGCAAGTACCGGCACGACGAGCTCACCTTCTCGCTGTGGTACGCGTTCCACGAGAACTTCGTGCTGCCGCTCTCCCACGACGAGGTGGTGCACGGTAAAGGCTCGCTCATCGGCCGCATGCCGGGCGATGCGTGGCAGCAGTTCGCCAACCTGCGCGCGCTCTTCGGCTACATGTGGTCGCATCCGGGCAAGAAGCTGCTCTTCATGGGCGGCGAGTTCGGTCAGCGGCGCGAATGGGCGCACGAGTCGAGCCTCGAGTGGCACGTGCTCGAGATGGACCCGCGCCACGAAGGCGTGCAGCGCTGGGTCGCCGACCTCAATCGCGTCTATCGCGAGCAGCCCGCGCTGCACCTCAAGGATTTCTCCACCGACGGCTTCCGCTGGGTGCAGCGCGGCGACTGGGAGCAGAGCGTGATCTCGTTCCTGCGCCAGGGCGGCGACAACACGCCGCCGGTGCTGGTGGTGTGCAACTTCACGCCGGTGCCGCGCGAGAACTACCGCATCGGCGTGCCGCGCGGCGGCTACTGGCGCGAAATCCTGAACAGCGATGCGCCCCTGTACGGCGGCAGCGGCATGGGCAACTACGGCGGTGTCGAGGCGACCCCGATGCCGTACGAGGACTTCAACCATTCCCTTTCCATCACCGTTCCTCCGCTCGCCACTGTCTTCTTCAAGCCTGAATAGCGAAAGCGCGCCGCCGCGCGTCGTCATCGAGTCGGTCCGTCCCCAGGTCGATTGCGGGCGCTACCCCGCGAAGCGCGCCGTGGGCGACGAGGTGCTGGTCGAGGCGGACGTGTTCACCGACGGGCATGACGCCGTCGTCGCGGAACTTCTCTGGAGATTTGCCGGGGAGGGCGAATGGCGCGTAGTGCCGATGGCGTTCCTCGGCAACGATCACTGGAGCGCGTCGTTCCGCGTCGAGAAGCTCGGCCGCTACGAGTACACCGTGCGCGGCTGGACCGATGCCTTCCTCACCTGGCAGCGCGACCTCGCCAAGCGCCGGGAAGCGAAGCAGGACCTCTCGGTCGATTTCCTCATCGGCGGCGCGCTCTGCTGCAACCCGGTCCTGAAGGACGCGGCAAGGTCCGCGGACGAGCGCTACGAGACCGCGATGCGCCTGAAGCCGCCGCCGCCGGATGAATCCAAGGTCCTGACCTACGAGAAAACGCTGCAGGTGGTCGTCGAGCCGGTGCGCTCGCGGTTCAGCACCTGGTACGAGATCTTCCCGCGCTCGGTGCGCGGCGACGGCAAGCATGCCACTTTCCGCGACGTCATCGCCTTCCTGCCGGAGGTCGAGGCGATGGGCTTCGACATCCTCTACCTGCCGCCCATCCATCCGATCGGCATGACCGAGCGCAAGGGGAAGAACAACGCGCTCAAGGCCGAGCCGCAGGATGTCGGCAGCCCCTGGGCGATCGGGGCGAAGGAGGGCGGCCACAAGGCGATCCACCCGCAGCTTGGCAGCCTCGAAGATTTTGACGCCCTGGTCGCCGCGGCGCGTTCACATGGTATTTCCGTTGCCCTTGACATCGCCTTCCAGTGCTCGCCGGACCATCCGTACGTGCGTGAGCACCCGGAATGGTTCAGGCAGCGGCCCGACGGCACGGTGCAGTACGCGGAAAACCCGCCGAAGAAGTATCAGGACATCTATCCCTTCGACTTCGAGTCGCCCGACTGGAAGGGCCTGTGGGCCGAGCTGAAATCGATCTTCGAGT
>DATDCR010000014.1:0-4286 GCA_036524215.1 Burkholderiales bacterium | reverse complement strand
TCCATCAGGCGATGGGCCTCCGCGGCATCGGCCAGCGGGAAAGTGCGGTAGACCTGCGGCCTGATGCGGCCCGCCTCGATGAGGGGCCAGATCTTCTCGCGCAGGTTGCGGGCGAGATAGCCCTTGAACTCGGTGCTGCGCGGGCGCAGCGTCGAACCGGTGATCGTCAAGCGACGCCGCATGACCGCGTCGATGTTGAGCTCGGTTTTCGGCCCGCGCAGGTAAGCAATGAAGACCAGGCGGCCGTCGTCCGCCAGGCACTTCAACTCGCGCGGCACATAGTCCCCGCCGACCATGTCGAGGATGACGTTCACTCCTTTGCCGCCGGTTGCCGCCTGCAGCTCCGCGACCCAGTCCTGCGTGCGGTAATTGAACGCCTTTTCCGCGCCGAGCTTGATGCACGCGGCGACCTTCTCATCGGAGCCGGCGGTGGCGAAGACACGGTTGCCGGTCGCCGCCGCCATCTGGATCGCGGTGACGCCGATGCCGGAGGTACCGCCCTGGACGAGGAGCGCCTCGCCGGGCGCGAGCGCGCCGCGATCATAGACATTGCCCCACACGGTGAAGAAGGTTTCCGGCAGCGACGCCGCTTCGACTGCCGAAAGGCCTTTTGGCACCGGCAGCGCTTGCGCGGCGGGCACGGCGCAGTACTCGGCGTAGCCGCCGCCATTGGCGAGCGCGCACACCTGGTCGCCGCGCTTCCAGCTTTGCACGTCGGCGGCGAGCTCCACGATCTCTCCGGCGATCTCGAGGCCCGGCAGCGGCGATGCGCCCGGCGGCACCGGATAGTTGCCCATGCGCTGCAGCACATCCGGGCGATTCACGCCGGCGGCGGCGACCTTCACGACGATCTCGCCCGCCTTCGGCGCCGGCTTCGGCACGTCAGCGAGCCTTAATACTTCGGGACCGCCCGGCTTTGCTATCTCGACTGCCCGCATGGCGGCGGCTATTATCGCCGCCGAGGAGGAGCACCGTGGCCCAATTTCGCGTCGAGTTCGTGCTGCATGAAGAGAGCGGTAAATATCTTGCCGAGCTCTACAACCCCGAGAACCACGAAGAGATGATCGTGCGCACCGAGGCGATCTATCCGTCGCAGGCGGCGGCGGTGCTCGGCCTGGTGCAGCTCTTCAAGGACGCCATCCTGCATTTCCCGAAACCGGGCGAGCGCCCGGCGCGCGTCATCCGCAAGAAAAAGGCGAAGAAGTCCGCCAAAAAGGCAAGCGCGGCGAAGAAGGCGAAGAAGAAGGCGGCCAAGCGCCGCAAACACAACTAGGAGGGAAGCGATGAAAGTCTCGATGCTCGCGGCGGCTGCGGCGACCGCGATGGCCTTGGCCGCGACGAGCGCGCTCGCCGATTTCAACGACGCGAAGCCGATCAATGCGACCGTGACCGGCGCCACGCCGAGCGGCTACCCGCGCACCATGGTCGAGGGCCTGAACGCCGTCGTGCGCGATGCCTATCCCGGCTCGTCGATTTCCTTCAAGCCGAACTCGCCCGGCGGCGGGGTGCTGGCGATCGCGGAGAAGCAGGCCGACTTCACCGCCACGGCGACCGGCACGGAAGTGGTGCTCGCCAACGAAGGGCGCGCGCCGTTCAAGGCGCCGCTCAAGGGCAAATTCAGCCTGGCGATGATGCTGTACGACAACCAGTACATCCATTTCCTCATGACCAAGGAGTGGGCGGACGCGAACGGCGTGCGCTCCTGGGCCGACATTGCCGCGAAGAAGCCCAAGCTTCGCCTCGCCATCAACCGCCCCGACAATCCGCAGACCACGATCGGTGCGCCCTACGAGGTGATGAAGGCCTACGGCTTCACCATCGATGACATCCAGAAATGGGGCGGCAGCTACGTGCTCGGCAACAGCGCCATCGGCCTCGACGCGATCACCGACGGCAAGGCGGATCTCTTCATCAATGCGCGCAACCTCGGCGACTCGCTGGTGAAGGACATCGCGAACAAGCGCGCGCTGCTGTGGATCGACGCCGACATGGCGCACATGCAGAAAGCGGTGGAGGCGTTCCACTTCAAGGCCGGCATCGTGCCGAAGGGTACGTACCCCTTCATGGAGAAGGACTACCCGACGGTGCAGCAGTGGGTCGCGCTGCTCGCCGGCAGCCACGTGCCCGACGAAGTGGTCTACAAGTACGTGAAGGCGATCGCGGAGAACGAGGCGCGCGTGCAGGCGGTCGGCGGCTCGCTCAAGACCGCGTTCACCACGGCGAAGATGCCGACCAATCCGGCGAACCTTCCCTATCATCCCGGCGCCCTGCGCTACTACAAGGAAAAGGGGATGGTGAAGTAGCCGTTGGGCTTCCTGCGTGAAGGCCGGCGCCACCGTCCCGGTGGCGCCTGGCTGGTCCTCATCCGCGCCGGCTCGGTCGTCGCCGCGCTCTACGTGCTGTGGATCGGCGCGCTGGCGCAGATCTTCGGCACCTGGGCCCTCGATCTGGGCAACCTGCTGGGCTGGACGGCGCTCGCCAACTTCGGCACCTGGGCGCGCGCGTTCACCGCCTACTTCCACCTCGACATCTCGATCTTCATCGCGATCACCTTTCCGATCGCGTTCCTGACCACCACCGCGCATCCCGGGCGCGAGCGCCTGGCATGGACCGACGTCGCGCTCGCCGCCATTTCCTTCGCTGTCGCGCTCTATTACATCGTCTTCAACGACCGCTTCCTCAACTGGAGCCGCGGCTTCTCGCAGCCGACGACCGGCGACGTGATCGCGGGCTTTGCGCTGGTCGCGATCGTGATCGAGCTGTGCCGGCGCTCGGTGGGCTGGGGGCTGACCTCGCTCGTGCTGCTGCTGCTGGTCTTCACCGTCTTCGGCCACTGGATGCCGGGGGCGCTGCGCCACGACAACTTCGGCGTGCCGTACTTCATCGAGATGATGACCATCATGGAGAACGGCGTCTTCGGCTCGCCGCTCGAGGTGGCCGCCACGTACGCCTTCCTCTTCGTGCTGTTCGGCAGCTTCTACGAGAAAGCCGGCGGCGGGCAGCTGTTCTTCGAGCTGGCGAGCGGCGTGACGGGGCGCATGCGCGGCGGCGCGGCGAAGGCCTGCGTCACCGCGAGCGGCCTCTACGGCTCCATCTCGGGCAGCCCGACCGCCGACGTGGCGACCACGGGCCCGCTCACCATTCCGATCATGAAGCGCATGGGCATCCCGGCAGCGCGCGCCGGCGCCATCGAGGCCACCGCCTCGAGCGGCGGCGCCATGCTGCCCCCGGTGATGGGCGCGGTGGCTTTCATCATGTCGGACCTCACCGGCATCGCCTACCAGAGCATCGCGTGGGCCTCGCTCGTGCCAGCGCTCCTCTACTACTACTCGATCTATCTCCTCGTGCACAACGAGGCGGTGCGCCATAACGAGCCGCGCCTGCCCGAGGGAGAGATCGTGCCGCTGAGGAAGGCGCTGGCGAACGGCTGGCGCCACCTGCTCCCGCTCGGCGCGCTGATCGGACTCCTCGTCGCCGGCTACACACCGGTCTACGTTGCTGCCGGCGCAACGGCCGCCGTGATCGTGCTGTCGTGGTTCCACCGGCCGAGCGCCATCGGCCCGCGGCGTTTCGTGCAGTGCTGCACGGACACCATCACGCAGCTGGTGCCGCTTGTTGGCGCCGTCGCCGCGGCCGGCATCGTCATCGGCGCGATCGAGATCAGCGCGCTCGCCGGCAAGTTCACCCTGATGATCAGCGTGCTTTCCGGCGGCCTGCTCATACCGACGCTGCTCTTCTCGGCGATGTTCCTGATCCTGCTCGGCATGGGCATGCCGACGCCGGCGGTCTACATCATGGGGGCGGCGCTGCTCGCGCCGGTGCTGCGCGGCGTCTTCAACCTGCCGGAGATGCAGGTCCATCTCTTCATGCTCTACTTCGCCTGCCTGTCGGCCGTTACGCCGCCGGTGGCGGTGGCCAATTTCGCCGCCGGCGCGATCGCCGGCGTGAATCCGATGGCGCTCGGTCCCTATGCGGTGAAGCTCGCCATCGGCGGCTTCGTGCTGCCGTTCTACTTCCTCTTCAACCCGGGGCTGAACATGGAAGGCGGGCTCGCCTACGTCCTCGAGTGCATCGTCTTCGCGGTCGCGATGGTCAGCTTCGCTTCCTTTGCCATGCAGGGCTTCCTCGGCCAGCGCTCCATTGCCTGGCCGCTGCGGCTGCTGCTTTTCGGCTGTGCCATCGTCACGGTGTCGCCGCGCTTCGATGTGACGCTTGCCGCCACGATCGTCGGCGTCCTCGCGCTAGCCTTTGTTCAGCTGCGCGGCCGCCCACTTAAGGTCAACGTT
>DATDCR010000013.1:0-2100 GCA_036524215.1 Burkholderiales bacterium | reverse complement strand
CGCCGGGCGCGCGTCACCGGCGCGAGCATGGGAATCGGGCGGGCGGTCGCCAAGGCGCTCGCGAAAGAGGGCGTGAAGCTCGCGGTGATGGCCCGCCGCCGGGCGCTGCTCGAGGAGCTGCAGAAAGAGGTCGGCGCGCCGCTCGTGATCATCGAGCAGGATTTTCTCGCCGACGAGGCGCCGCAGCGCATCGCCGATGCCGCGCTCAAGGGCCTGGGCGGCGTCGACATCCTGGTGAACAACGCCGGCGGCAGCCGGCGCTTCACGCTCGAGTCGAACGACGCGCAATGGGAAGAGGCGCTGACGCTCAATTTCCGCCGCCAGCGCCAGCTCACGCATCTCCTGATCGGCCAGATGATGGAACGCAAGTGGGGCCGCGTCATCAACGTGACCGGGAAATCCGAGCCCGAGGGGCTGAACGGCGCCTTCGCGGCGAAAGCGGCGGTGCATTCCTGGGCGAAGGGGCTGTCGCGCGAGGTCGGAAGACACGGCATCACGGTGAACTGCGTGCCGCCGGGGCGCATCATCAGCGAGCAGATCCTGCGAAACTACTCGCCGGAATTCCGCAAGAAGGAAAGCGAAGAGGACATCCCGGTAGGAGAATACGGGCAGCCCGAGGACCTGGCGAACCTCGTCTGCTTCCTCGCCTCGCCGCTCGCGCGCTACATCACAGGCACCGTGATCCCCGTCGACGGCGGACTTCGGAGGTACCAATTCTGATGAGAACCCTCATCGCAGTCCTGCTCGCCTGCGCCGGCGCGGCTGCGCAGGCGCAGAGCTATCCCACCAAGCCGATCCGACTCGTCGTGCCGTTTGCGCCGGGCGGCTCGAGCTCGATCGTCGCGCGCAGCATCGCCACCGAGATGTCCAAAGCGCTGGGCCAGGAGATGTACATCGAGAACAAGGGCGGCGGCGGGGGCAACGTGGCGATGGCCGATGTGGCGCACTCCGACCCGGACGGCTACTCGCTGATCATCACCCATGTCGGCAGCCTCGCCATGACGCCGTTCATGACGAAGGACCTTGGCTACGACGTCAACCGCGATTTCGCGCCGGTCTCGCTGCTCGCCAAGGTGCCGAACATCTTCGTCGTGCATGAAAGCGTCGCGGCGAAGGACCTGCGGGAGTTCGTCGCGCTGGCGAAGAAGAATCCCGGCAAGCTGAACTACGGCTCGGCCGGCAACGGCAGCGCCGGCCACCTGGCGATGGAGTACCTGAAGCTCGTGAGCGGCATGGATATCCAGCACGTGCCGTACAAGGGCACCGGGCCGAACCTGATCGATCTCGTCGCCGGGCGCACGCAGGCGACTTCGGCCGGCACGCCGCCCCTCATGCCGCACGTGAAGTCGGGCAAGCTGCGCGTCATCGCGGTCGGTACGCCGCATCGCCTGCCCTCGCTGCCCAACGTAGCGACCGTGGCGGAGCAGGGCTATCCCGGCTTCGAGACCAGCCAGTGGTACGGATTGAGCGCACCGGCGAAGACGCCGGCGCCGATCATCCAGCGGCTCGCCGCCGAGGCGGCCAAGGCGGCGAAATCGCCGGCGGTGCTGGCGCGCTTCGCCGCGGAAGACACCGAAGCGGTCGGCTCGACGCCGAAGGAGTACGCCGACTTCATTGCGAAAGAGCAGGCGCGCTGGAAAGAAGTCATCCAGAAGGCACACGTCCAGGCAGATTGATGGTTGACGTCATCATCGTAGGGGGCGGTAACGCGGCCCTTTGCGCAGCGCTCGCGGCGCGCGAGAAGTGCGAGAAGGTCCTGGTGCTCGAACGTGCGCCGGAGGAAGAGGCGGGCGGCAATTCGCGCTTCACGGCGGGGCTTTTCCGCCTGGTCTACAACGGGCCCGACGACCTGAAGACGCTGATTCCGGACCTGACGGCGGAGGAGATCGCCAACACCGACTTCGGCACCTACACCGAAGAGCAGTTCCTCGACGACATGGCGCGGGTCACCGAGTACCGCTGCGATCCGGACCTCACCGAGATCCTGGTCAAGCAGAGCCTGCCCACGGCGCAGTGGATGCGAAAGCGCGGCGTGCGCTTCACCGCCGCGTGGGGCCGCCAGGCTTTCAAGATCGGCGGCAAGTTCAAGTTCTGGGGCGG
>DATDCR010000012.1:0-7843 GCA_036524215.1 Burkholderiales bacterium | reverse complement strand
ACTGTAGTCCGAAACGCGCTGTAGTGGAAATCCTTACGGCCCTGCGGCACGGCGATTGCTGCTCCATGGGGCATCGATTGGCCTTGGAGGCTCGCATGGAAAAGTTGCAGCAATGGCGTCGCCACCAGGAAGGGAAGCTGGGCTACATCCTGTTGTGGGCCCTCGGCGTACCGATTCCCGTCCTGTTCGTGATCTTCATGCTGCGCGGCTGCACCTGAGCCGCGGGCGGCGATTTAAATCTTTTTTACAAGGAGGTGTACATGATGAAGTCCTTGATTGCGCTTTGCGCGGTGGCCGGCATGGTCGGCCTTTCGGCTTGCTCCGGCATGGGACGCGGTGAAACCGTCGGCACGGTCGGCGGCGCGGCGGCCGGTGGCGCCATTGGCTCTGCAGTGACCGGCGGCAGCACCGTCGGCACGCTCGGCGGCGCAGCGGTTGGCGGCTATCTCGGCCACGAAGCCGGCACCGACTACGACAAGAAACACCGCTGATCGGTATTGCTCGTAGATCAAAGGGCGCCTTGCGAGGCGCCCTTTTTCATTTGGCGGCCGGCTTGTCGAATGTCTTGATGCCGGCCTTGCCATTGATGAAGCGCACGGTGATGACGCCGTCCGCTCCGGCCCAGCGCGACACCGTGCCGGAAACGCCGAGCACACTTACGCTGTTCGAGTCGGTCGGCTTGCCGAGCAGCGTGTTCACCTCCTGCTCGGTCATGCCTTCTTCGATCCTGAGATAGTTTTCCTGCGTGACCTTCGAGCAGGCGGCAAGAAGCAGGACGAGGACAAGAATGCGCGATTTCATGCCGCCACTATAATGCTGCCGGCATGGGCACCCTAGGCGAGCTGAGCCGCAGCGCAGTGGAAAGTACGGCGCGCATCGATCTCGCCGCCGCCTTCCGTCTCGCCGTGCGGCTCGATCTGCACGAAGGGGTGTGCAACCATTTCAGCGTCATGCTGCCGCGTCGGGCGGAGGAGAGCCCGCGCTTTCTCCTCAACCGCTTCGGGCTGCACTGGAGCGAGGTCACGGCGTCCAACCTGCTCGCGCTCGATGCCGGCGGGCGCGTCCTGGAAGGCGAAGGCGAGTACGAGAAGACCGCGTTCTACATTCATTCGCGCATCCATCTCGCCAATCCGAACGCGGCCTGCGTGTTGCATACGCACATGCCGTACGCGACCGCGCTGACGCTCCTCGAGGGCGGCAGGCTCGAGATGGTCGAGCAGAATGCGCTGCGCTTCTTCGATGACATCGCCTACGACGACGCCTATAACGGCCTCGTCGTGGACGACGCCGAAGGCGACCGGCTCGCGCGCGCGCTTGGCGCGAAGCGCGTCATGTTCCTCGCCAACCACGGCGTGATCGTCGTCGGTTCTTCCGTGGCGGAGGCGTTCGACTCTCTCTATTACCTGGAGCGCGCCTGCCGGCTGCAGGTTCTCGCGCGCGGCATGGCGGGCAGGATGCGCGCCGTGCGGCCGGAGGTGGTGCGCGCGACCTATCGCCTGATGCGCGACGATGCGCCGAAGTACGCCGACGCGCATTTCACGGCGCTGAAACGCATCCTCGATCGCGAGGAGCCCGCGTACGCTCGGTGAGCGGGTGCAGGTGAGGGAGGCCGTGCCGGACGATGTTCCGGCGATCCAGGCCATCTATGCGCATCACGTCCTGCAGGGCCTCGCGACCTTCGAAGAGGAGCCGCCGTCCGTCGACGAAATGCGCCGCCGCTTCGAGGAGGTGCGCTCGCGCGGGCTGCCCTGGCTGGCGGCGGACTTCGGCGGGGTACTGATCGGCTACGGCTACTGCGCGCCCTACCGCACGCGCTCCGCGTACCGCTTCACCCTCGAGGACTCGATCTATGTGCGACAGGGTTCCGAGGGCCGCGGGGTGGGCAGCGCGATCCTGAAAGCCTTGATCGGCCGTTGCGAGGCGCTCGGCTACCGCCAGCTCGTCGCCGTCATCGGCGACAGCGCGCATGCGCCCTCGATCAACCTCCACGCGTCTTTCGGGTTTCTTCGCGTCGGCACGCTGCGCTCGAGCGGCTACAAGTTCGGCCGCTGGGTGGATACCGTGCTGATGCAAAGGCCGCTCGGCGCCGGCGACGCTACGCCCCCGTCGTAAGGACGATCTTTCCCTTTGCCTGACGGCTGGCGAGCAGGTGGATCGCGTCGGCCGCCTTTTCCAGCGGCAATGTCTGCGATACGTGCGGCCGCAAGCGTCCCTCGGCGAACCAGCGTGCGAGTTGCGCAAAGCTCGCGGCGAATTCTCGCGGCTCGCGGCGCGCAAAGTCGCCCCAGAAAACGCCGACCGCGGAGGCGCCCTTCAGCAGCGGCAGATTGAGCGGCAGCCTGGGGATCTCGCCGGCGGCGAAGCCGACCACCAGCAGGCGCCCTCGCCAGGCGAGGGAGCGGAACGCCGGCTCGGTATAGGGGCCGCCGACCGCGTCGTACACGACGTCGACGCCGCGGCCGTCGGTGAGGATCTTGACGCGCTCGCGCAGATCCTCGCTCGCGTAGTTGATCGTCGCGTCGGCGCCATGCGTGCGGCAGACCGCGAGCTTGTCCGCGCTCGAGGCGCAGGCGATGACGCGGGCGCCGAGCGCCTTGCCGATCTCGACCGCCGCCAGGCCGACGCCGCCGGCAGCGCCGAGGATGAGCAGCGTCTCGCCGCTCTTCAGCGCAGCGCGATCGCGCAGCGCATGGTCGGAAGTCCCGTAGGTGAGGAGAAAGGCGGCGCCGGTCACGAAGTCCATGCCTTGCGGCAGCGGCAGAAGCCGGGTCGCCTCGGCCTTCGCTTCCTCGGCAAACGCGCCGTAGGTGGTGAACGCGATCACCCGGTCGCCGCTCGCGAAGCCGGTCACGCCGTCGCCGACTTCCTTCACCACGCCGGCGAGCTCGCTTCCCGGGGAGAACGGCAGCGGCGGCTTGAACTGGTACTTGTTCTGAATGATGAGCACGTCCGGGAAGTTCACGCTCGCGGCCCTGACGCTGATCACCACTTCGCCCGGCCCCGGCCTCGGCGATGGAAGCTCCTCGAAGACGAGGGTTTCCGGCGGCCCGAACTGCTTGCAGAGGACGGCTTTCACCAACATAGAATGCCATATGCCAAAGATCACCACGGATGACGGCGTCGGCCTTTACTACGAGGAAACGGGCAGCGGCACGCCGCTCATCTTCGTTCACGAGTTCGGCGGCGACCTGCGCAGCTGGGAGCCGCAGCTGCGCTACTTCTCGCGCCTGTATCGCTGCATCGCCTATAACGCGCGCGGCTACCCGCCCTCCGACGTGCCGGAGGACGTGAATCGCTATTCGCAGCACCGTGCCCGCGACGACATCCGCAGCATGCTCGACGCGCTGCGCCTCGAGCGCGCGCACGTCGTCGGCCTTTCGATGGGCGCCTTCGCGACGCTGCATTTCGGCCTGGCCTACCCGCAGCGCGCGCTTTCGATCACGGTCGCGGGCGGCGGCTACGGGGCCCATCCGGCGCATTACAAGCAGTTCCAGGAGGACTCGCGCGTCAACGCGGAAAAGCTGCATCGCGAAGGCATGCAGGCCTTCGTCGACGGCTACGGCAGCGGCCCGACGCGCGTGCAGCTCGAGGCGAAGGACCCGCGCGCCTTCGCCGAATACCTGGCGCAGTTCAACCAGCACTCGGCCCTCGGCGCGGCGAATACCCAGCTCGGCGTGCAGTCGCAGCGGCCTTCGCTCTACGACCTTGTCGAGCCGATGAAGAAGATGACCGTGCCGACGCTCATCATGCTCGGCGACGAGGAAGAGCCGGCGCTGGAAGCGAACCTGCTCATGAAGCGCTGCATCCCGACGGCCGGGCTGGCGGTGTTTCCGAAGAGCGGGCACGCCATCAACCTCGAGGAGCCCGCCCTCTTCAACAGCCTGCTCGGCGATTTCCTGCACCGCGTCGAGGCCGGACGCTGGGGCGCGCGCGATCCGCGCGCCAAGATGGCTTCCATCCACGGTCCCGCAGGACGGCCATGAGCCTCGTCGTCGAGAAGCGAGGCGCGGTGGGCTGGGTTATTTTCGACCAGCCGGCGAAGCGAAACGCCATCAACGATGCCATGTGGCGCGGCATCCCGCCCGCGATGGAGAAGCTCGGGGGCGACGCCGAGGTGCGCTGCATCGTCTTTCGCGGCAGCGGCACCGAGGCGTTCGCCGCCGGAGCGGACATTTCCGAGTTCGACAAGGTGCGCGCCGGGCACGGTGCCGTCGCGCAATACGACGACCTGCTCGACCGCGTGCTGCACTCGATCCAGGACTCGCCCAAGCCGACGGCGGCGATGATCTACGGCTTCTGCATGGGCGGCGGTCTCGAGATCGCGCTCGCGTGCGACCTGCGCTATTGCGGCACCTCCGCGCAGTTCGGCGTTCCGGCGGCGAAGCTCGGCCTCGCCTACAACGTCGAAGGGCACAAGCGTCTGCTCGAGACCGTGGGCCACGCCTATGCGCGCGAGATCATGTTCCTCGGCCGGCGCTATGGCGCCGAAGATGCGGCGAGGATGGGGCTCGTGCATCGCGTGCTGCCCGACGCCGAGCTCGAGCGCTACGTCGGCGAAGTGATCGATGCCCTGTGTGCGAACGCGCCGCTTTCCATCGCCAACACGAAGACCATTCTGGAGGAATACGTGAAGTCTGCCGGCAGCCCCGACCATGCGCGCATGCGCGCCGCGATCGAGCGCTGCGCGAAGAGCGCCGACTACGTCGAGGGCCGGCGGGCATTCATGGAGAAGCGCAAGCCCAGGTTCAGCGGCAAATGAAGATCCGCGCGCTTCGCTCGCGGCCGGTGTCGGCGCCGATGAAGCGGCCGCTGACGACGAGCACCGGGGTCGTCAGCAGCGCCACCTTGCTGCTCATCGATCTGGAAACCGATGCCGGCGTGGTGGGCCGCTCCTATCTCTTCAGCCTCGGCAGGCACAACCTCGCACCGATCGCCAAGCTCGTGGAGGCGATGGCCGAGATGGTGGCCGGCGACGAGGTGGCGCCTTTCGATCTCGAGCGCAAGCTGCGCGCCCGCTATGCGCTCCTCGGCGTGCACAACATCGTGATCTTCGCCATGGCAGGTATCGACATGGCGGCATGGGATGCCTATGCGCAGTCGCTGAATCAGCCGCTCGTGCGCCTGCTTGGGGCCGCACCCCGGCCGATCCCAGCGTACAACTCGAAGGGACTGGGCATCATGCCGGTCGAGGCGCTAGTGAAGGAAGCGGCGGAGCTCGTTGCCGAAGGCTTCCGTGCCGTCAAGCTGCGCCTCGGCCGACCGAGCGCACGAGATGACCTGGCGGCGCTGCGCGCGGTGAAACAGGCGATCGGCCCGGACGTCATCCTGATGGTGGACTTCAACCAGGCGCTGACCGTGGCCGAAGCGCTGCTGCGCGGCCGCATGATCGACGAAGAAGGCGGTGTCTACTGGATCGAGGAGCCGATCCGCGCGGACGATTTCGCCGGCGCGGCGCGCCTCACGCGCGAGCTGGCAACGCCGGTCCAGCTCGGGGAGAACTTCATGGGCGCCGAGCAGATGGCGCAGGCGATCGCTGCCGGCGCCTGCGACTACGCCATGCCGGATGCGCAGCGCATCGGCGGCGTCACCGGCTGGATGCGTGCGGCGGCGCTGGCGCAAGGCGCCGGCATGGAGATGTCGAGCCATCTCTTTCCGGAGGTGAGCTGCCACCTCCTCGCGGCGACGCCGACCGGCCACTGGCTGGAATTCGTCGATTGGGCGGAGCCGATCCTGCAGCAGCCCGCCGAGCTGAAGGACGGCCACGTGATTATTCCGTCGGCCCCCGGCACCGGCATCGCCTGGAACGAAAAAGCCGTCGAGCGCTACCGCCTCTGAGCATGTTCACGCGGCATTTCGCTTTCTGGCCGCCGGGCATCCCGAAGACGCTGGAGGTCTCGCGGCAGAGCGTCTACGCCAATCTCGCCGAGCGCGCCGCCGAGCGCCCCGGGCGCTGCGCCATCGATTACTACGGCACGCGGATTTCGTTTGCCGAGCTCAAGCGCGACGTTGAAGCGCTCGCGGGCTTCCTGCAGGAGCGCTGCGGCGTGCGCAAAGGCGATCGCGTCCTGCTCTATCTGCAGAACTGCCCGCAATTCATCATCGGCTACTACGCCATCCTGCGCGCCGACGCGGTGGTCGTGCCGGTCAACCCGATGAATCGCACGGAGGAGATGCGCCACTACGTAGAAGATGCCGGCGCGGCGGCGGCGATCGTCGGGCAGGAGCTGTTCGATCGCATCGCGCCGCTTGGCCTGCAGCAGGTGATCGTCGCGACGTATTCGGATTTCATCCGCGTGCGGACCGATTTGCCGGTGCCCGACTTCGTGGCCGCGCGTCGTGCCGCGACCGGCGGCACGACATGGCAGGAGGCCATCGGCGCCGGCCTCGAGCCGGGCGAGCATCGGGCAGGCGCAGACGACCTCGCGGTGATGCCTTACACCTCGGGCACCACCGGCAAGCCCAAGGGATGCATGCATACGCATTCCAATGTGCAGGCGACCACGGGGCCGTATCTCGCCTGGCGCGGCGACAGCGGCGACTCGGTGGTGCTCTCGGCCCTGCCGATGTTCCACGTCACCGGCATGCAGGCGGGCATGAATGCGCCGCTATACCGCGGCGCGACGCTCGTCGTGCTGTCGCGCTGGGATCGCGACTGCGCGGCGCTGCAAATCGAGCGCGCGCGCGTGACGAACTGGACCGCGATCACCACCATGCTGGTCGATTTCCTCTCCAATCCGAAGCTCGGCGACTACGATCTGTCGTCGCTGCGCGTGCTCGGCGGCGGCGGCGCGGCGATGCCCGAGGCGCTGGCGGGCCGGCTCGAGGAGGTGATCGGCCTGCCTTACGTCGAGGGCTATGGCCTGTCCGAGACCATGGCGCCGACGCACATCAATCCGCCGCAGCGGCCCAAGCGCCAGTGCGCCGGTATTCCGATCTTCAATACCGATGCGCGCGTCATCGATCCGGAAAGCCGCGCCGAGCTGGGCGTGGGCGAGGTGGGCGAGATCATCGTGCACGGCCCGCAGGTCTTCAGGGGCTACTGGCGGCAGGAGCAGGCGACGCGCGATGCCTTCGTCGAGCACGACGGCAAGCGCTTCTTCCGCACCGGCGACCTCGGCTACTACGACGAAGACGGCTATTTCTTCATCACCGACCGGCTCAAGCGCATGATCAATGCGGCCGGGTTCAAGGTCTGGCCCGCCGAGGTGGAGGCGATGCTGTACGCGCATCCCGCCGTGCAGGAAGCGTGCGTGATCGGCGTGCCGGACGGCTACCGGGGCGAGACGGTGAAGGCGCTGATCGTGCCGAAGACGCCCAACGTCAGGGCCGAGGAGATCATCGAATGGGCACGCGGGCGCATGGCGGCGTTCAAGGTGCCGCGCATCGTGCAGTTCGTCGAGCGCTTGCCCAAGACCGCGACCGGGAAGATCCTCTGGCGCGAATTGCAGGAAAAGGAACGGATGAAATGAAATACGTGCTGCTGTTGGCTACCTTCATCGCTGCGCCAGCCCTGGCGCAGGTCACCGTGGAAAACGCCTGGGCGCGCGCGACGCCGCCGGGCGCCAAGATCGGCGCCGGCTACTTCACGTTGCGCAATACGGGAACGACCGCAGACCGTCTGCTCGCCGTGTCATCCCCGGCCGCGGCACGCGTGGAAACGCATGTCACCGTCAAGGAAGGCGACGTGTCAAAGATGCGTGAAGTGAAAGGCTACGAGGTTCCCGCGAAGGGCAGCCTGGAGCTCAAGCCGGGCGGGTCGCACTTGATGTTCGTGGACATCAAGGCGCCTTTCAAGGAGGGCCAGCACATCGAAGCCCTGCTCAGGTTCGCCAAGGCCGGCGAC
>DATDCR010000011.1:0-4633 GCA_036524215.1 Burkholderiales bacterium | reverse complement strand
CGACTTCCTTGCTGATCTCAGGCCGCAGCGCGCTCGGTGGCACCGGCGGCTCGCGCTGGATCTTGCCGAACAGTTCGGGCAGGCTGCCGGCGGTGAAAGGCCGCTTGCCGGTAAAGAGCTCGTAGAGCACCACGCCGAGCGAGAACATGTCGCTGTGCATGCCGAGATCGCCGCCTTCGATCTGCTCGGGCGACATGTAGTAGGGCGAGCCGAACACCTCGCCGCTCTCGTTCGTCGAGGCTTCCTTCGCTCCGCTCTTCAGGAAAGCGGCGCCGAAGTCGGCCACCTTGATGTTGGTGCCGCTCACCACCATGATGTTCGCCGGCTTGATGTCGCGGTGGACGATGCCCTGGCGGTAGGCATAGTCGAGCGCGCCGCAGCACTTGAAGGCGACCTGGATCGCCTGCTCGGGGCTGAGCAGCTTGCCGGGCGCGACGTATTGCGAAAGGTCCCCGCCGGGCACGTACTCGAGCGCGATGTAGCCGGAGTCGCGGTTGACCGAGGCCTCGAGGATGGCCGCGATATGCGGATGCTGCAGCTTGCCGGCGAGCGAAGCCTCGTTCATGAACTGGGCGGTGACGGTGCGCTCGAAGTCGGGCGAGGCGACGACTTCCTTGTCGAGCACCTTGAGCGCGACGTCGTTGCCGGAGAAAGTGTCGAGCGCGAGATACACCGTGCCGGACGCGCCCTTGCCGAGCACGCGCCGCAGCTGGAACTTGCCGATCTGCTGCATCCCCTGGCCTCCCCGATGGCCCCCGCGCGCATTGTAGACTCGCCATGACATGAACGCGCCGCAACCCGTCAACCTGGAAGGCCACGGCGTTCGCCTGGAGCCCATGGAAGCGAAGCACGTGGCCGGCCTGCGCGAGGCGGCCGCCGATGGAAAGCTCTGGGAGCTGTGGTTCACGTCGGTGCCCGAGCCGGAGCAGACAGAAAATTACATTGCCCAGGCGCTTGCCGGGCGCGATGCCGGCCACATGCTGCCTTTCGTCGTGCGCGAGGCGGCGAGCGGCGCCGTGATCGGCAGCACGCGCTATCACGACATCGTCGCGGCCGCCGAGCGCGTGGAGATCGGCTATACCTGGTACGCAAGACGCTGGCAGAAAAGCCACGTCAACACGGCGTGCAAGCTGCTGCTTCTCGGGCATGCCTTCGACGCCCTCGGCTGCAAGGTGGTCGGCCTTCGCACCGACAACTTCAATTTCGCTTCGCAGCGCGCGATCGAAGCGCTCGGCGCGAAGAAGGATGGCGTGATCCGCCACCACCAGCCGCGCCGGGACGGCACGGTGCGCGACACGGTGATGTACAGCATCCTCGCCGCCGAATGGCCGGACGTGCGCCACCACCTCGAACTGAGACTGAAAAGGGGGTCAGAGCAGTTTTCCCGTAACAAATAGGCGACGCGCGGCCGTCCGCTTTGTTACCGGTAAATTGCTCTGACCCCTTTTCGATACGGGTCTGTATTTTGCTGTACGAGGGCCGTGAATCTCTCGCTTCGGCCCGAGCACCTGAAGCGCTACAAGGATTTCGCGCTTCTCCTTTTCAAGTACGGGCGGCGCGACCTCGTCGCGCGCGCCGGCCTGAGCGAGCTCCTGCCGCAGGAATCCGAGGAGGTCGATGAGGCGGTCCCCGAAGCGCGCGATCTCGCGCGCGACGTGGAGAGGCTAGGCCCGACCTACATCAAACTCGCGCAGATCCTTTCGACGCGCCCGGACATCATTCCGCCGGCGTATGCCGAGGCGCTCGCGCGGCTGCAGGACAATTGCGAGCCCTTTGCGTTTGCGGAGGTCGAGAAGATCCTGCACGAGGAGCTCGGCGTGCGGCTGTCCAAGGCCTTCCTCACCATCGAGCCGAAGCCGGTGGCGGCGGCGTCGATCGCACAGGTGCATTACGCGGTGTTGCGCGACGGCCGCGCCGTGGCGCTCAAGGTCCAGCGGCCCGGCATTCGCGAGCAGGTGCTCGACGACCTCGAGGCGCTCGGCGAAGTGGCGGCTTTTCTCGACGGGCATACCGAGCTGGGGCAGCGCCTCGGCGTTACGCTGCTGTTCGACGAATTCCGCAAGTCGATGCTGCGCGAGCTCGATTTCCGCCAGGAGGCGCTGCACCTCGTCACCATCGGCAACAACCTGAGGGAGATCCGCGACATCGTCATCCCGCAGCCGGTGATGACCTACTCGAGCTCGCGCCTGCTGACGATGGAGTTCATTCCCGGCACGAAGATCACGGCGCTGAGCCCGCTCGCGCGCCTCGAGCTCGACGGCGAGCGCCTCGCCGACGCGCTGTTCCGCGCCTACCTGATGCAGATGCTGCGCGACGGCCTGTTCCACGCCGATCCGCACCCGGGCAACGTGTTCCTCGTCGACGGGCGCATCGCGCTCATCGATCTGGGCATGGTGGCCCGCATCCGGCCGGCGCTGCAGGACCGGCTGCTGCAGCTGCTGCTCGCGGTGAGCGACAACCGCCCGGACGAGGCGGTGAAGGTCCTGCTCCTGCTGGCCGAATCGCGCGACGACGCGGACACCGCCGGCTTTCGCCGCGGGGTGGCCGATATCGTCGGCCAGCACCAGGAGATCGCGCTGCACCGGCCGCAGGTCGGCCGCGCGGTGCTGATGCTGCTCAAGGTGGCGGCGGAGAACGGCATCCGCCTGCCGCCGGAGCTCGCCATGATCGGCAAGACGCTCCTCAACCTCGACGAAATCGGCCTCACGCTCGCGCCGCGCTTCGACGCGAACGCCGCGATCCGGCGCCACGCCGCGGACATCACGCAGGAGCAGATCGTGCGCGACCTCTCGGCCGGCTCGGTGTTCAGCGCCGCGGTCGAGCTGAAGAACTTCGTGCAGCACCTGCCGGCGCGCGTCAACCGCATCCTCGA
The DNA here is from genome assembly GCA_036524215.1 of Burkholderiales bacterium. Taxonomy (GTDB): domain Bacteria; phylum Pseudomonadota; class Gammaproteobacteria; order Burkholderiales; family SG8-39; genus SCGC-AG-212-J23. Next base: position 1,761 of record DATDCR010000011.1, on the reverse strand, counting down.
CCGCGTCGCCGAGAACGACCTCGAGCTGAAGGTCGACGCGCTCGACGAGGCGCGCCTCATGGAAGGCATGCAGAAAGTGGCGAACCGGATCACGCTCGGGCTCGTGCTCGCCGCGCTGATCATCGGCGCGGCGCTGCTCATGCGCGTCGAGACGTCTTTCCGCCTGCTCGGCTATCCGGGCCTCGCGATCCTGCTTTTCCTCGCCGCGGCGATCGGCGGCGTCGGCCTCGTGATCAGCATCCTGCTCACCGACATTCGCGCCAAGCGAAATCCCAACTCGCGAAGCCGAGTCTCCTGAGCTGCCGGCGTTCGCCGACAGGTGTCGTTGGGAAACTACCCGCGCAAGACACGCCTTGAAACCTTTGCTAGCGTGCGCAGCCGTGCCCACCTTCACAGGGATCGTCGAATGAGAATGCTCGTGAGCGCGGCGTTCATCGCCGCGTCGCTCGTTTCGCAAGCGGCACTGGCGCAGGTGCCGTTTCCGCCGCCGCCCGAGCCTTCGCTCAGCGGAGCTTATTTCGGCGGCCTGTTCGGGCGCTCGCAGGCGAAGAAGGGTTGCCTCGGCTTTCTCAGCGGCAGCAATCGCACGTGCGACGACACCGATCCGGCGTTCGGCCTGTTCGGCGGCTACCGCTTCGGCCGCTATCTCGCCGGCGAAGTCGCCTACAACGACCTCGGCAAGGTCCGCTCGAGCACATCGACGGCGACCGAGAACGCGCACGCGGGCGCGTGGGAAGTCAGCGGCCTGGGCATCGTGCCGATCGACCGGGATTTCGCCTTCTACGGACGGATCGGCGGCTACCGCGCGACGCTGCAGAGCTCGCGCTCGGATATCGCCGATCGCAGCAACACGGGCCTCACGTACGGCGGCGGCATCCAATGGGAATTTCCGCGCAACCTCGGGCTGCGCGGACAATGGCAGCGCTACAAGGACGTCGGCGGTGAAGGCTCGCCGTACGGCGTGAACATCTACGACGTGATCAGCATCGGCGTGCTTTGGCACTGGCGCTGAAAGACGCAAGGCAGAGCCCGACGCGCTGCAGAAGCAATTACACGGTTCGTGACTCGTCGACGTCGCGCGCCTGCGACCTGAAATCTCGCAGGCAAACAAGGCTCTAGCAATTCGCGCGGCGTTGCGGTGCCGCGGGCACGACGCTCGCGCGCTGCAATGCGCGCCCGCTCCAGCGCCAACTCCTTGGCGCAATAGCGTTTCTCTCTGCTGGTACGGCGATTGCAATGCGTAGTGCCTACCAAGCACAACGACTCAAGACCATCGCCATGAATCATCGCCTGCGGCAGGAGCGCACCGTGTTCCTGCTTTTCCTGGGCGCGGTTTACGTCTGCCTGATGTCCGCCTTGCCGGTCATGACCACCGCGCTCAGCTCGGCTTATCCGCACGCGCGCTATGCCCGGCCCGCGAATCCGCAGCCGAGCTTCGAGCAGCTCGATCGCAATCGCGATGGCTACGTCGATCGCGCCGAGGCGCTCGCGCTGCCCGGTCTCGATGCCGTGTTCAACGATGCGGACCGGCGGCCGGATGGCCGCCTCGACAAGGTCGAGTTCGCGAAGGGGCTGTCGTTGATCGACGAGGTGCACCGCCCTTGAACCTGTCCTTCGGATTGGTTAAGACCGCGGCCGACGAACAGGCCGATGCGCTTCTCGCGCGCGAAGCGCGCTTGCTGCGCGAGCTCGAGGCCGTCGACACGCTCGACGGCCAGGTGCCGCGCGTGCTCGAGGAGGGCACCGCGCCCTCGGGGCGGC
>DATDCR010000010.1:0-6323 GCA_036524215.1 Burkholderiales bacterium | reverse complement strand
GCCAGGTTCCGCTCCCGGCGCAGCTCGTCCAGCAGGTCCAGGATCTGGTGGCGGATGCTCACGTCGAGAGCCGTGGTGGGCTCGTCGGCGATGAGCAGCTTCGGCTGGCAGGCGAGCGCCATGGCGATCATCGCGCGCTGGCGCTGCCCGCCCGAGAGCTGGTGCGGATAGCTGCGCGCGCGGCGCTCGGCGTCCTCGATGCCGACGCGTTTGAGCGCCGCGACGGCTTCGGCCCAGGCCTTGTCGCCGCGCAGTGGCGTATGCAGCTCGAGCGACTCCACGATCTGGTCGCCGACCGTGAAGATCGGGTTCAGCGCGGTCATCGGCTCCTGGAAGATCACCGCGATGTCGCGCCCGCGCATGGCGTGCAGCTCGGGCGCGGACATGGCGAGGACCTCCTTGCCGTCGAAGCGGATGCTGCCGCTCAGCCTCGCGTTCTCGATGAGGCGCAGCGTCGACAGCGCCGTGACCGTCTTGCCGGAGGCGGATTCGCCGACCAGCGCGAGCTTCTCTCCGGCGTCGAGCGAGAACGAGACGTTGTCGACCACCTTGCGGGGGCCGAAGTGGATGCTGAGATCGCGAACCTCGAGCAGGCTCACTTCTCTTCGCCCTCCAGCACCTTGCGCGGGTCGAGCGCGTCGCGCAGCGCATCGCCGATCAGGATGAGCAGGAGCAGCGTCACCACCAGCACCGCAAACGTCGACAGCGAGATCCACCAGGCGTCGAGGTTGTCCTTGCCCTGGTTGAGCAGCTCGCCCAGGCTCGGCGTTCCCGGCGGCACGCCGAGGCCGAGAAAGTCGAGGCTGGTGAGCGCGCCGACCGCCGCCGCCATCTCGAAGGGCACCAGCGTCACGACCGGCGTCAGGCTGTTCGGCAGGATGTGGCGGCGGATGATCTTCCAGTTGCTCTGTCCCAGCGCCCGCGCTGCTCGGACGTAGTCCAGCGTGCGGTTCTTGAGGAACTCGGCGCGCACGTAGGCCGCAATGCCGAGCCAGCCGAACACCGCGAGCAGGATGACGAGAAGCCAGAAGCTCGCCGAGAACAGCGACGAGAAGATGATCAGCATGTAGAGCGTCGGCATGGAGCTCCAGATCTCCTTGAAGCGCTCCATCGCGATGTCGGTCCAGCCGGCGAAGTAGCCCTGCAGCGCGCCGAAGAGGATGCCGAAGGCCGTCGAGGCGACGGTGACGATCAGCGCGAACAGCACCGAAAGGCGAAAGCCGTAGAGCAGCCGCGCGAGCAAGTCGCGGCCGCGATCGTCGGTGCCGAAGATGTTCTCGCGGTCCGGCCGCGCCGGGCTCGGGCTGGTCGAGAAGTAATTGATGGTGCTGTAGTGGTAGTGATTCGGCGGATAGACGGCGAAGTTGCCCGGCCTGGAAAGCTGCTCGCGGATGAAAGGATCGAGGTAGTCCGCCGGCGTCGGGAAGTCGCCGCCGAACGCGGTCTCGGGAATCGTCTGCACCACCGGGAAGTACCAGTGGCCCTGATAGCGCACGACGAGCGGCTTGTCGTTCGACAGCACCTCGGCGAGCAGGCTGACGACGAAGAGGATCGTGAAGACGATCAGGCTCACGTAGCCCAGCCGGTTGGCGCGGAATCGCCGCCAGGCGCGTTTCGCCGGGCTCGCGTGCAGCGGCACATCGGCCGTGTTGGCCGAAACCTCGCTGCCGGTGAGGATGGAAGCCATGCCTCAGTCGAAGAACTTCACGCGCGGGTCGACCCACAGGTAGCTCAGGTCGCGGATCAGCGTGGTGATGAGGCCGATGATCGTGAAGACGAACAGGCTGCCGAACACCACCGGGTAATCGCGCCGGATGACGGACTCGTAGGAAAGCAGGCCCAGGCCGTCGAGCGAGAAGAGCGTCTCGATGAGCAGCGACCCGGTGAAGAACGCGGCGACGAAGGCCGCCGGGAAGCCGGTCATGATCGGGATCAGCGCATTGCGGAACACATGGCGCCAGAGCACCCTGCGCTCGTCGACGCCTTTGGCGCGCGCGGTCATCACGTACTGCTTGCGGATCTCCTCGAGCACCGAGTTCTTGGTGAGGATGGTGATCACGGCGAAGCCGCCGACCACCATCGCCGTCACCGGCAGCGTGATGTGCCAGAGGTAGTCCGTGATCTTGTGCCACAGATCCAGGTCCTGCCAGTTGGAGGAAACGATGCCGCGCAAGGGGAACCACTGCACGAAGCTGCCGCCGGCGAAATACACGAGCAGCACGACGCCGAGCACGAAGCTCGGGATGGCATAGCCGAGCAGGACCACGAACGTCGTCGCGGTGTCGAAGGCCGTGCCGGCCCGCACCGCCTTCGCGATGCCGAGCGGCACCGAGATGAGGTAGGTCAGGACGAAGGTCCACATCCCCAGGCTGATCGACACCGGCAGCTTCTCCTTGATGAGCTGCCAGACATCCTTGTTGTGGAAGAAGCTGCGGCCCAGGTCGAACCGCGCGAACTGCCCCAGCATCTGCACGAAGCGCACGTGGGCCGGCTTGTCGAAGCCGTAGAGCTTCTTGATCTCCTCGATCTTCGCCGCGTCGACGCCCTGCCGGCCGCGATAGCCGCCGAGACCCGGCGCGGCGGCGACGCGGGCGCCGGCCTCTCCCCCGCCCGCCTCGCGCCCCTGCAGCTGGGCCACCATCTGCTCCACCGGCCCGCCCGGCACGAACTGGATGACGATGAAGGTGATGAGCAGGATGCCGAAGAGCGTCGGGATCATGAGGAGCAGGCGCTTGAGGATGTACGACCACATTCAGCGTTTCCTCCACCAGGTGCTCACGATCCAGTCGTCGGGCGTGTAATAGAGCGGCTTCACCTCGGGCTGCTCGAACTTGCCGCCGCGCCAGGCGACGCGGAAGGTGTTCGAGAACCATTCCGGGATGACGTAGTACGCGTGCCGCAGCACGCGGTCGAGCGCCTTCAGCCGCGCCGCGAGCTCGGGCCGCGTGCTCGCCGAGATGATCTGCTCGAGCAGCGCGTCCACCACCGGGTCCTTGATCCCGATCAGGTTGCTCGAGCCCTCGACGTCCGCCTGGTCGGACGCGAAGCGCGCGACGAGGTCGCTGCCGGGCGCCTCGTTGCCCGGGATGCGGATGGTGAAGAGGTCGTAGTCGAACACGTCGAGCCGCTTCTGGATCAGGGCGAAATCGGCGCGGCGGTATTGCGCCTCGATGCCGAGCTTGCCGAGCGCCTGGAACCACGCCGTGACGCCCCGCTCGCTGCCGCCGCTATCCAGGTACTCCAGCACGAACGGCTCGCCTTTCGCATTGCGCAGCGCGCCGTCGCGATAGGTCCAGCCGGCCTCGGCCAGCAGGTCGCGCGCCTTGCGCAGGTTCTCGCGCAGGCTGCCGGGCGCATCCGTGGAAGGCGGCAGCGGGACTTCTTCGGTAAAGATCTTCGCCGGCAGCTTGCTGCGGAAGGGCTCCAGTACCTTCAGCTCGTCCGGCTCGGGCAAGCCCTTCGCCTCGAAGTCGCTGCCGTTGAACCAGCTGTAGCAGCGCACGTACGAGTTGTACATCAGCCGGCGGTTGAGCCATTCGAAGTCGAAGGCCAGGTCGAGCGCGCGCCGCACGCGCGGATCCTTGAACTTCTCGCGCCGGGTATTGATCCAGAAGGCCTGGAAGTCGCCGGCGTTCTTCGTCGGCAGCTCGGCCTTCACGAGCTCGCCGGAGTCGAACTTCTTGCCGACATAGACGCGCGCCCATTCGCGCGCGGAGAAGGTGCGCAGGTAGTCGAACTCGCCGGCCTTGAAGGCCTCGGTCTGGGCGGTGTTGTCCTTGTAGATCTTGTAGGTGACGCGGTCGAAGTTGTACATGCCGCGGCGCACGCCGAGGTCCTTCGCCCAATAGTTCGGATCGCGCTGGTAGGTGACATCGCGGTCGCTCACGCGTGCGATGCGGTACGGGCCGCTCGCGATCGGCGGATCCATGATCACCTTGTCGAAAGGCTTGCCGGCGCCGTAGTCGCGGCTGAAGACCGGCAGGCCGCCGACCAGGAGCGGCAGCTCGGCGCTCGCGCGCACGAAGTCGAAGCGAATCGTGCGAGGCGCCGTCACCACGGCGGCCTTCACGTCGGCGTATACGACGCGGTACTGCGGCGCCGCCTCCTTGCTCATCAGGCGGTCGAACGTGTACTTCACGTCCGCGGCCATCACCGGCTTGCCGTTATGGAATCGCGCCGCCGGGTTGAGGCGGAAGCTGACCGACATCTTGTCGGCCGCGACTTCGATGTCCTCGGCCAGCAGCCCGTAGGCGGTGGTCGGCTCGTCCATCGTGCCGGCCAGCAGCGTCTCGAACACCAGCCCGTTCCCCGGCGCGACGGTGCCCTTGAGCGTGAAGGGGTTCAGCTTGTCGATATTGGTGATGCGAAGCGGCGGCACGAGGGAAAGCTCGCCGCCCTTCGGCGCGTCGGGGTTGACCCACTCGAAGTGCGAGAAACCCTTCGGATACTTGATGTCGCCGAACTGCGCATAAGCGTGCGCCGCCCAGGCGCGCGAGGCACAGAGCGCAAGCAGGAAGAAGAGCCAGAGCCTCACTGCGCGCGGCCGGGAATCGAGGAAAGCAGCAATTTCGTGTAGGGGTGCTGCGGGTTCGCGTACAGCTCGTCCGGCCCGGCGATCTCCACTACCTCGCCGTCCTTCATCACCATCACCTCGTCGGCCATGTAGCGCACGACCGCGAGGTCGTGCGAAATGAAGAGGTAGCTCATCTGGTATTCGTCCTGCAGATCCTGCAGGAGGTTCAATAGCTGCGCCTGCACCGATACGTCGAGGGCCGAGACCGACTCATCGCAGATCAGGAGCTCGGGCTTCAGCGTGAGCGCCCTCGCGATGGCGATGCGCTGGCGCTGCCCGCCCGAGAACTCGTGAGGATACTTGTCCAGCGATTGCGGCGGCAGCCCCACCCTGCGCAGCAGGTCTAGCGCCAGGGCACGCCGCTCGGCGTCATCGACGCCGATGCCGTGGATCAGCATCGGCTCGGCCAGGATCTGGGCCACCGTGAAGCGCGGATTGAGCGAAGCATAAGGATTCTGGAAAACGATCTGGATGCGCCGCTTGTAGGGCATCGCCTCGCGCGCGTCTAGCGCGAGGAGCTCGCGCCCGTCGAAACGCACCTCCCCGCCGCTCGCCTGGTGGAGCCGAGCGACGAGCAGTGCGACCGTCGTCTTGCCCGAGCCAGATTCGCCGACCACGCCCAGCGTCTTGCCCTTGGCAATGCGGAACGACGCCCCCTTCACGGCGCGCAGCTCGCGCCTGCGGAACAGGCCTTCGCGGAAATAGAAGCTCTTCGCGAGCCCGCGCGCCTCGAGCAGCGCCGGCTCGTCGCCTCGCAGCCCTCTTTTCCTTTCGCCTGGGGCGGGACCATTGCCGGCGAGGAAATCCTCGATGACCGGCAGCCGCTTGGGTCGATGCTTGAGCGGCGGCCGGCACGCGAGCAGCGCGCGCGTATAGGCGTCGCGCGGGTCGCGGAAGATGCGCGAGGCGGGCCCCTGCTCGCGGATCTCGCCATCGCGCATCACCACCACGTGATCGGCGATCTCGCTCACCAGGGCGAGGTCGTGCGTGATGAAGAGCATCGCCATCTGGTGGCGCTCCTGCAGGCGCGCGATCAGGTCCATGATCTGCCGCTGCACCGTCACGTCGAGCGCGGTGGTCGGCTCGTCGGCGATCAAGAGCTTCGGCTCGCAGGCGATCGCCATCGCGATCATCACGCGCTGCTGCTGCCCGCCGGAGAGCTCGAAGGGATACGAATCGAGGCGGCGCTCGGCTTCGGGGATGCCGACCTCGTTCAGGAGCTCGATCGCGCGGTTGCGCACGGCACGGCCGGCAAGCCCCATGTGCTTGCGCAGCACCTCGCCGATCTGGAAGCCGACGCTGAAGACCGGGTTCAGCGAGCTCATCGGCTCCTGGAAGATCATCGCGATCTCGGCGCCGCGCAGGCGCTGCATCTCGCGCCTTCCTGCCTCGAGCAGGTTCCTTCCCTTGAAGACGATCCGGCTGGCCGCGCCGACGCTGGCGTTCTCCTTCGGCAGCAGGCCCATGATGGAGAGCGCGGTGACGGACTTGCCGCTGCCCGATTCGCCGACCAGCGCCACCGAGCTGCGCTCGGGCACGTCGAAGCTGATGCCCTTCACCGCCGCCAGCGTCGTCGCCTCGTCGATGCGGAACTGGACCGAAAGATCGCGTACTTCGAGCAGGTTCATTTCAACTTTGGATCCATGGCGTCGCGCATCGCATCGGTGAACAGGCTGAAGGCCGTGACCAGCACCGCCATCGCCACCGTCGCGGCGGCGAGCTGCCACCATTTGCCGAGCAGGAGCTCGCT
>DATDCR010000009.1:0-13180 GCA_036524215.1 Burkholderiales bacterium | reverse complement strand
GTGCACGCGCTGCGTGCGCTTCGGCCAGGAGATCGCCGGCATCATGGAGCTCGGCATGGCCGGCCGCGGCGAGAACTCGGAGATCGTCTCCTTCGTCGGCCGCGCCGTCGAATCCGAGCTCTCCGGCAACATGATCGATCTCTGCCCGGTCGGCGCGCTGACCTCGGAGCCCTTCCGCTACAGCGCGCGCACCTGGGAGCTTTCGCGCCGCAAGTCCGTGTCGCCGCACGACGCGTTGGGCGCCAACCTCGTCGTGCAGGTGAAGCAGAACCGCGTGATGCGCGTGCTGCCGCTCGAGAACGACGCGGTCAACGAATGCTGGCTCTCGGACAAGGACCGCTTCTCGTATGAAGGCCTGAACTCGCCGGAACGGCTGAAACGCCCGCTCGTGCGCACGCGCGAAGGCTGGGCGGAAGTCGACTGGGAAGACGCGCTCGACTTCGTCGCCGAGCACCTGCAGGGGAAGGACCTCGGGGTGCTCGCCTCGCCGCACTCGACGCTCGAGGAGCTGTACCTCGCCGGCAAGCTGGCCGAAGGCGGCGGCGCGGCCGATTTCCGCCTGCGCCATGCCGATTTCTCCGCCGACGGCAAGCGCGGCGGCATCCCGTGGCTCGGCATGCCGATCGTCGAGCTGCAGAACCTCGACCGCGTGCTCGTCATCGGCTCTTTCCTGCGCAAGGAGAGCCCGCTCATCGCGCAGCGCCTGCGCCAGGCGGCGAAGCGCGGCGCGCAGGTCCACATGCTGCACTCGGTGGACGACGACTGGCTGATGCCGCTCGCCAGCCGCAAGATCGTCGCGCCCTCCGATCTGCCGGCCGCGATCGCGCAGTTCGGTGAAATGCTGAAGGGCGGCAAGAACGCGGCGGTGCTGATCGGCAACTTCGCGCAGCAGCATCCGCAGGCGGCGCAGATCCATGCCGCCGCGCAGGCACTGGGCGTGAAGGTCGGCTTCATCGGCGAGGCGGCGAATTCCGTGGGCGGCTATTTCGCCGGCCTGCCCGTGGGCGGCAACGTGTCGGATGTGCTGAAGAAGAAAGCCATCCTGGTGCTGGGCGCCGAGCCGGAGCTCGACTGCGCCAACCCGCAGGCGGCGCTCGCCGGGCTGCGCGCAGCCGACTTCGTGGTGCAGCTCTCGCCCTGGAAGACGGGCACCGATTACGCGCACGCCATCCTGCCGGTCACGCCGTTCACCGAGAGCGCGGGCACCTTCGTGAACATCGAAGGGCGCGCACAGGCGTTCCATGCCACGGTGAACCCGCTCGGCGAGGCGCGCCCCGGATGGAAGCTGCTGCGCGTGCTCGGCACCATGCTCAACAAGCCGGCATTCGGCTTCGAGACGATCGACGACGTGCGCCGTGCCTGCGCGGCAGGCAGGGAAATCGGCAAGCTGCTCTCGAACACGATCCAGTCGCCGGGCGCTTCGCAAATGCCCGTGGGAAGCGGCTTGCAGCGCATCGCGGACGTGCCGATCTATGCTGCCGATCCGCTCGTGCGGCGCTCGCCACCCCTGCAGAAGACGAAGGAAGCGCAGCCGCCGAAGGCCTGGATGAACTCGCGCGTGATGCGTGAGCTCGGCGTGAGCGCAGGGCAGCCGGTGACGGTGAAGCAGGGCGACGGCACGGCGACGCTCGCGGCCGCGCTCGACGACGCTCTGCCGGACGGTTGCGTGCGCGTCGCGGCGGCGCATCCGGCAACGGCGAGCCTCGGTGCCATGTCCGGCGCCGTGAGCGTGCAGAAAGCCACGGTGCAGCAGGCGGCGTGATGCTGGAAACCTTCCTCAATTTCAGCAACAACACCTTCGGCCCGACCTGGGGCCCGGCGTTCTACACCACGGTGACGAGCCTCTTCTTCATCATCGTGATCGTGGCGCCGCTGATGGGCGCGGTCGCCTACCTCGTGCTGTGGGAGCGCAAGCTGATCGGCTGGATGCAGATCCGCATCGGGCCCAACCGCGTCGGGCCTTTCGGCCTGCTGCAGCCGGTGGCCGACGGGCTGAAGCTGCTGTTCAAGGAAATCATCACCCCGACCAACGCCAACAAGGGCCTGTACTACCTCGGGCCGCTGCTCTTCATCATCCCGGCGGTGGCGGCGTGGGCGGTGATTCCGTGGTCGCCGGAACTGATCCTCGCCGACATCAACGCCGGGCTCCTTTACATCATGGCCCTCTCGTCGATGGGCGTGTACGGCGTGATCGTGTCGGGCTGGGCGTCGAACTCGAAGTACGCCTTCCTCGGCGCCATGCGCTCCGCGGCGCAGATGGTGTCCTACGAGCTGGCGATGGGATTCGCGCTGGTGGTGGTGCTGATGGTCTCGGGCAGCCTCAACATGTCCGACATCGTCTACAGCCAGGCGCGCGGCACGTTCGCCGCGATGGGCCTCAACTTCCTGTCGTGGAACTGGCTGCCCCTGCTGCCCATGCTGGTGGTCTACTTCGTCTCCGGCGTGGCCGAGACCAACCGCGCGCCGTTCGACGTGGTCGAGGGCGAATCCGAGATCGTCGCCGGGCACATGATCGAGTACTCGGGCATGGCGTTCGCGCTTTTCTTCCTCGCCGAGTACATGAACATGTGGCTGATCGCCTGCCTCACCGCCGTGATGTTCTTCGGCGGCTGGCAATCGCCGATCGACTCGGTGGTGTTCAACTGGATCCCGCCGCTCCTGTGGCTGCTGATCAAGATGTTCGTCATCGTGTCGATGTTCCTGTGGCTGCGCGCCACCTTCCCGCGCTACCGCTACGACCAGATCATGCGGCTGGGCTGGAAGGTCTTCATCCCGCTCACCCTGGTCTGGATCGCCGTCATCGGCCTGTGGATGCAGACGCCCTGGAACATATGGGGATAACGAGCCAACCATGATCCGCGTCGTCGAATTCTTCCGCTCCTTCCTGCTCCTCGAGCTGCTGAAGGGCATGGCGCTCACCGGCAAGCATCTCTTCCGGCGCAAGGTGACGGTGTTCTATCCCGAGGAAAAGACGCCGATGAGCCCGCGCTTCCGGGGCCTGCATGCCCTGCGGCGCTACCCGAACGGCGAAGAGCGCTGCATCGCCTGCAAGCTGTGCGAGGCGGTGTGCCCGGCGCTCGCGATCCACATCGAGTCGGCGCAGCGGCCCGACGGCACGCGCCGCACCACGCGCTACGACATCGATCTCACGAAATGCATCTTTTGCGGGTTCTGCGAGGAGGCCTGTCCGGTCGACGCGATCGTCGAGACGCGCACCCTCGAGTACCACGGCGAGCGCAGAGGGGACCTCTACTACACCAAGCCGATGCTGCTCGCGGTCGGCGAACGCTACGAGGAGCAGATAGCCAGGGATCGGGAACAGGACTCGCGCTACCGATAAAGAGTCCGGCTAAAGAACAACAATGCTTGAAACTGTAGTCTTCTACGCCTTCGGGGCGGTGCTGCTGCTGTCGGGCCTGCGCGTGATCACCGCGCGCAACCCGGTGCACGGCGCGCTGTTCCTGGTGCTCGCCTTCTTCACGGCCGCCGGCCTGTGGCTGCTCCTGCGCGCCGAGTTCCTGGCGATCGCGCTGGTCGTCGTCTACGTCGGCGCGGTGATGGTGCTGTTCCTCTTCGTGGTCATGATGCTCGACATCAACCTCGAGCGCGTGCGCGAGGGCTTCTGGCGCAACCTTCCGCTCGCCCTGGTGGTGGGCGTGATCATGGTGTGGGAAATGATCACCGTCGTCGCCTACCGCTACTGGGGCACCGGCACGCCCGCGCCGACGCCGGAGCGCTACAGCAACACCAAGACGCTCGGCCTGATCCTCTACACCGATTACGCGTACGCGTTCGAGATCGCCGCGGTGATCCTGCTCGTCGCGATCATCGCCGCCATCGCGCTCACCCTGCGCCGGCGCAAGGACACGCGCCGGCAGGACGCGAGCGAGCAGGTGAAGGCGCGCCCAGGCGAGCGCATGCGGCTGGTCTCGATGCCGTCGGAGAAAGAATGAATCTCGAGCTTTCGCACTACCTCGTGCTCGGCGCGGTGCTGTTCGCGATCAGCGTGGTCGGCATCTTCCTGAACCGCCGCAACCTGATCGTGCTGCTGATGGCGCTCGAGCTGATGCTGCTCGCGGTCAACCTCAACTTCATCGCCTTCTCGCACTTCCTCGGCAACACCGCCGGGCAGATCTTCGTGTTCTTCATCCTGACGGTGGCCGCCGCCGAATCGGCGATCGGCCTGGCGATCCTGGTGGTGCTGTTCCGCAACCTCTCCACCATCGACGTCGAAGACCTGGACGCGCTAAAAGGATGAAAGAGCTCGCGATCGTCGCCGCCTTCGCGCCCCTGGTGGGCGCCATCGTCGCCGGCTTGGGCGGCAAATGGATCAGCCGCCAGGGCGCGCACAGCGTCACTATCTTCTCCGTGCTGCTGTCCTTCCTCGCCTCGTGCGTGATCTTCAAGGACGTGCTCGACGGCGGCACGCTGAACGCCGTCGTCTACCCGTGGCTGACGAGCGGCGAGGCGAGCTTCCAGATCGGCTTCCTCGTCGACCGGCTGTCGGCGCTGATGATGGTGGTGGTGACCTTCGTCTCGCTGATGGTGCACATCTACACCATCGGCTACATGGCCGACGACCCGGGCTACAAGCGCTTCTTCTCCTACATCTCGCTGTTCACCTTCTCGATGCTGATGCTGGTGATGGCGAACAACTTCGTGCAGCTGTTCTTCGGCTGGGAGGCGGTCGGGCTGGTGTCGTACCTGCTGATCGGCTTCTGGTACACGCGCGAAAGCGCGATCTACGCCAACCTGAAGGCGTTCCTCGTCAACCGCGTCGGCGACTTCGGCTTCATCCTCGGCATCGCGCTGCTGCTGGCGCACTTCGGCACGCTCGACTACGCGGCGGTGTTCGAGAAAGCGCCGTCCAGCGAAGCGAACATGACGCTCATCTGCATCCTGCTTTTCATCGGCGCGATGGGCAAGAGCGCGCAGTTCCCGCTGCACGTCTGGCTGCCCGACTCGATGGAAGGCCCGACGCCGATCTCCGCGCTGATCCACGCCGCGACGATGGTGACGGCGGGCATTTTCATGGTCGCGCGCATGTCGCCCTTGTATGAATTGAGCGAAACGGCGAGATCCGTCGTGCTGATCATCGGCGCCATCACCGCGCTGTCGATGGCGCTGGTCGCCCTCACGCAGTACGACATCAAGCGCGTGGTGGCTTACTCGACGCTCTCGCAGCTGGGCTACATGACCGCCGCGCTCGGCGCCTCGGCCTACTCGGCCGCGATGTTCCACCTGATGACGCATGCCTTCTTCAAGGCCTTGCTCTTCCTCGCCGCGGGCTCGGTCATCATCGCGCTGCACCACGAGCAGGACATGCGGCGCATGGGCGGGCTCAAGCGCTACATGCCGTGGACGTACTGGACCATCGTGATCGGCGCCATCTCGTCGGCCGGCATCCCCGGCTTCGCCGGCTTCTACTCGAAGGACGCCATCATCGAGGCGGTGCAGCACGCCAGCACGCCCGGACATCTATTCGCCTACGTCTGCGTGCTGAGCACCGTATTTGTCACGGCTACCTATACCTTCCGCCTGCTCTTCATGGCCTTCCACGGCGAGCCGCATTTCGATCCGCATCACCCGCCGCGCGAGTCGCCGGCGGTCGTCACCGGGCCGCTCGTGCTGCTCGCCATCCCGTCGGTCATCGCCGGCTACGTCGTCGGGCCGGTGGTGTTCGGCGACTACTTCCAGGGCGCGCTGCCGAAGATGGAGGAGGAGTTCCACGGCGTCTGGAGCTACACCCTGCACGGCATGCTCGGCCTGCCGTTCTGGTTCGCGCTGGCCGGCATCGCCACGGCGTGGCTCCTCTACATGAAGATGCGCCACCTGCCCAAGCGCATCGCCATGGAGCTCGGCCCGCTCTACGCCATCGTCGAGCGCAAGTACGGCTTCGACGAGCTCTACGCCTGGCTCTTCGCCGGCGGCGCGCGCAGCCTCGGCCGTGGCTTCTGGCGCGGCGGCGACCAGACGGTGATCGATGGCCTGATGGTGAACGGCTCGGCGCGCGTGGTCGGCTGGTTCTCGGGCGTGGTGCGGCTGCTGCAGACGGGGCTGCTCAACCAGTACGCGGTGGCGATGCTGTTCGGCGTGATGATCCTCGCCTTCTGGTTCCTGCGGAGATGACGGGGATGCTGCTCTCGCTCTCCATCTGGGTTCCCGTCGCCGCCGGCGTCCTGGTCCTCGCCGTGGGCGAGCGCACGCCGGAAAGAAGCGCGCTCACGCGCTGGATCGCCCTCGTCGGCGCCATCCTCGGCTTCCTGGTCACCCTGCCGCTCTATACGGGCTTCGATGCGTCGACCAGCGCCATGCAGTTCGTCGAGCTGAAGCCCTGGATCGAGCGCTTCAGCATCAACTACCACCTCGGCGTCGACGGCATCTCGCTCCTCTTCATCCTGCTCAACAGCTTCATCACCATCCTGGTGGTGATCGCCGGCTGGACGGTGATCGAGCAGAAGCTCGCGCAGTACTACGCCTCGTTCCTCGTCATGTCGGGGCTGCTGAACGGCGTCTTCGCGGCGCTCGACGCGCTGCTGTTCTACGTCTTCTTCGAGGGTACGCTGATCCCGATGTTCATCATCATCGGCATCTGGGGCGGCCCGAACCGCGTCTACGCCGCGGTCAAGTTCTTCCTGTACACGCTCGCCGGCTCGCTCCTGATGCTGATCGCGATGCTGTACCTGTACAACAAGGCCGGTGGCAGCTTCGCCATCCTCGACTGGCACAAGCTGCCGCTCGCGCTCGACGTGCAGATCGCACTGTTCTTCGGCTTCCTCTTCGCCTTCGCGGTGAAGGTGCCGATGTGGCCGGTCCACACCTGGCTGCCCGACGCGCATACCGAGGCGCCCACCGGCGGCTCGGTGGTGCTGGCGGCGATCCTGCTGAAGCTCGGCGCCTACGGCTTCATCCGCTTCACGCTGCCGATCCTGCCCGACGCCTCGCGCCATCTCGCCTGGCTGATGGTGGCGCTCTCGCTCATCGCCATCGCCTACATCGGCCTGGTGACGCTGGTGCAGGCGGACATGAAGCGGCTGATCGCCTACTCGTCGGTCTCCCACATGGGCTTCGTCACGCTGGGCTTCTTCCTCTTCAACGCCTACGGCGTGGAGGGCAGCCTGGTGCAGATGATCTCGCACGGCTTCGTCTCGGCCGCCATGTTCCTTTGCGTCGGCGTCATGTACGACCGCATGCACACCCGCATGATTTCGGACTACGGCGGCGTGGTGAACACCATGCCGCACTTCGCCGCCTTCATGATGCTCTTCGCCATGGCCAATTCCGGCTTGCCGGCGACCAGCGGCTTCGTCGGCGAGTTCATGGTGATCATGGGGGCGATGAAAGTGAGCTACTGGATCGCCTTCGTCGCCGCAACGACGCTGATCTGGGGCGCGGCGTACACGCTATGGATGTACAAGCGGGTGATCTTCGGCGCCGTGGCGAACGACCATGTCGCCAAGCTGAAGGACCTCAACCCGCGCGAGTACATCGTGCTGGCGGCGCTCGCGATCGCGGTACTGTGGATGGGCGTGTATCCGCTGCCCTTTACCGAAGTGATGCACGCCTCCGTGAATGACCTGCTGCGCCACGTCGCGGCGTCCAAGCTATGAACCTGCTCGCTTTCATCGACCACCTGCCCGCCGCCCCCGAGGTCATCCTCCTGATCGGCGCCTGCGCCGTCATGATCGGCGACCTGTACGTGAAGCACGAGGGCCGCCGCACCACCGTGGCGATGGCGCAGCTGGTGCTCGCGCTTTGCGCCGCGGCGACGCTCTTCGTGCTCTGGGGGTCGGGCGGCAACAAGTACTACCTGTTCAACGGTCTGTTCGTGTCGGACCTGCTTTCGCACCTGCTGAAGCTGGTCTGCTACCTCGCCGTGTCCGCGGCCCTGGTCTATTCGCGCTCCTACCTGGCGGAGCGCGGGCTGCTGCGCGGCGAATTCGTCTCGCTGCTCCTCTTCTCGCTGCTCGGCATGATGGTGCTGATCAGCGCCGCGAGCTTCCTTACGGTGTTCCTCGGCCTCGAGCTGATGTCGCTGTGCCTGTACGCGATGGTCGCGCTGAACCGCGACTCGGCACTCTCCACCGAGGCTGCGATGAAGTACTTCGTGCTCGGCGCGCTGTCCTCGGGCCTGCTGCTCTACGGCATGTCGATGATCTACGGCGCGACCGGCACGCTCGTCCTGAACGACGTCGCGCGCGAGGTGGCGCGCCAGTCGGCGAGCGCCGCCGACCGCACCTTCCTCGTCTTCGGCCTGGTGTTCGTCGTCGCCGGGCTCGCCTTCAAGCTCGGCGTGGTGCCGTTCCACATGTGGATCCCGGACGTGTACCACGGCGCCTCGACGCCGGTGACGCTGGTGATCAGCTCCGGCCCCAAGCTCGCCGCCTTCGCCATGGTGATCCGCATGCTGGTAAACGGCCTGCCGGTGCTCGCCGCCGACTGGCAGCAGATGCTGGCGCTGCTCGCCGTCCTCTCGATCGCGCTCGGCAACATCGCCGCCATCGCGCAGTCGAACCTGAAGCGCATGCTGGCCTACTCGGCGATCGCGCACATGGGCTTCATGCTGCTCGGCATGCTGTCCGGCCTGGTCGACGGCAACTGGCTCAACCGCAACGAGGCGTACAGCGCCTCGCTCTTCTACATGATCGTCTACACCATCATGACGGTGGGGGCCTTCGGCATGCTGCTGTACCTCTCGCACGCCGGCTTCGAGTGCGAGAACCTGGAGGACGTGAAGGGCCTGAACAAGCGCCATCCCTGGTACGCCCTCCTCATGATGATCATCATGTTCTCGCTCGCCGGCATTCCGCCGACGGCCGGGTTCTACGCCAAGCTGGCGGTGTTCTCCGCGGCGGTCAACGCCGGCCACATCTGGCTCGCCGTCTTCGCGGTCATGCTGTCGCTCGTGGGCGCGTTCTACTACCTGCGCGTCGTCAAGCTGATGTACTTCGACGAGCCGGTGCGCATGGAGGAGATCCGCGTGCAGCGCGTGGGACGCCTGGTGCTCTCGGCCAACGGCCTCTTCCTCCTCGTCCTCGGGATCATCCCGCAGGGCCTGATGGCGATGTGCGCGGTGGCGATCGCTCGCCTGTAGGTGAAGGATAAATACAGGGACCTGAGCGAACACCAGGTCTCCAGCGAGCAGGTCTTCGACGGCAAGCTCCTGAAGGTCTACCGCGACGTCGTGCGCCTGCCCGACGGCCACCAGGTGGCGCGCGAGTACATCCGCCATCCGGGGGCCGTGGCCATCGTGCCGCTCTTCGACGACGGCAGCGTGCTCCTCGAGCGCCAGTTCCGCTATCCACACAACCGCACCTTCATCGAGGTGCCGGCCGGCAAGCTCGACCCGGGCGAGCCGCACCTCGAGACCGCGAAGCGCGAGCTCCTGGAGGAGACCGGATACGTCGCCGCGGAGTGGAAGCGCCTTGGCGTCATCCACACGGCGATCGCCTACACGGACGAAGGGATCGAGCTCTTTCTCGCACGAAAGCTCCGCCAGGAGCACGACGGCGCCCTCGACCATGGCGAGTTCCTCGAGACGCTGATCGTGCCGTTCGACGAGGCGGTCGCCATGGTGCGCGACGGCCGCATCACCGACGCGAAAAGCGTCGCCGCGCTGCTCTGGCTCAAGACCTGGGGCGCCTAGCCTAGGCTGCCGCCTTTATCGGCTGCTGGCGCGCCATGCGCGCCTTGGCGACGAGAATCCCTAGCTGTGTCAGAGCTGCCCTGTGGATTTATCCCTTTGGAGAATCACAGCGGGGCAGGGGAGGATATGCAGCAGGACTATGGACCCGCGAGTCGGATTCGCTGTCGCCCTCCTAGCACTTGAAGGCGTGGCGCACGCTCAGATGACGAGCACGCCGGCGCAGGTGCAGTACAAGCCCACCGCTGCAGATATGTGCGATTACCGCGCTGCCGTGCGCTTCGGCCCGGACTTCTCCAATTCTGGGCCGGCGCCGCATGAGCTGCGCGAGCAAGTGGCCGAGGCGCGCCCGTTGTGCGAGCAGGCCGTGCTCGACCAGCCAAAGTCGGCGCGCCTCTGGGCCAACCTCGCGCGCGTGCGCGCCACGGCGCTCGATGGGCCGGCTGCGATCGAGGCGGCGCGCAAAGGCGCGGAATTAGGCTCCGCCAATGCAGAAGTGATCCTGGGCGTGATCTACGCCGACGGCGCGATGATCGAGCGCGACTATGTGAGCGCGCGCGAGCACTGGCTGCGCGCGGCGAAGCTTGGCAGCCCGTACGCCCATTTCAACCTCGGCGTGCTCCTTACGAACGGCTGGGGCGTCGTGCCGGATGAGGCCGAGGCGAAGGCGTCCTTCCAGCGCGCGGCGCAAGGCCGCGATCCGCTCGCCATGCAACTCGTCGCGCAGCGCTACGAGCGCGAGCGCGCGGACGAGCTCCTGAAGAAGGCGGCCGAGGCGATGTATCCGGACGCCTTCCGCAATCCGCTGCGCATCGCGAATTTCGGTCGCGCGGCGCCCGACGGCGGCGCATTCGTTGCCTGGTACGAGGAACAGGCACGCGGCGGCGCGCTGTGGGCCGACACCTACCTCGGCATGCTCTACGAGGCGGGACAGTGGGTGCGGCAGGACTACGCGCTCGCCGCGGAGCGCTATCGCGCCGCTGGCGAGGCCGGCCACTGGCCGGCGCAGGTGCGCATGGCAATTCTCTACCGCGACGGCAAAGGCGTGCCGAAGGACGAGAAGGAGCGGCTGCGCTGGACGTTCATGCAGCAGACGCAGCGCTGCGAAGCGCTCGAGCGCGCCGATACCGGCGCGGATCCGTGCGACCGCTATGCCGCCGACCGCTACGATCGCGACCGCGCCGGCGACGCGGTGGACTCGTTCTGCATGCGCCAGTTCGCAACGCGCGCGATCACAGCCTGCACTGCCGCAGTCAAGCGCTCGCCCGCGACCGTGCGCTACCGTACGCAGCTCGCGCGGGCCCTCGCGCACACCGGCCAGTTCAAGGAGGCCCGTCGCGAGGCGGCACTCGCGGCCGAGCACGGCTCGAGCGCCGCCATGATCCTGATGGGCGTGATGACCCAGCGCGGCCTCGGCGCCCCGGTCGACGAGAAGCAGGCGCTCGGCTGGTATCGCAAGGCAGCCGAGGCGGGCGACCAGCGCGGCGTGGCCTTCGTCATGACGAGCGTCCATGGCGGCGTCGGCGTGGAGCAGGGCAGCGCGGAAGCGAACGCGCTCGCCTCCGACATGCGGACACGGATCGCCGTGCGCAGCGCGCCTGCCCCCGAGGAGATGGCCGCGCGCGGCGATGCGCGCGAGCAGCACAACCTTGCGGCACGGCTGGAGCGCGAGAAACGCTACGACGAGGCGGTCAAGTGGTACTCGCGCGCCGCCGCGCAGGGTTTCCGGCCCGCGCAGCTGAACCTCGCGCAGATGTACGAGAAGGGCATCGGCGTGCCGCAGGACACGATGAAGGCGCGCCGCAGCTACCGTGCGATGGCCGCTGCCGGCGACAAGGAGGGAGCCTTACGCGCGGCGAAACTCGCCGCCGAGGCGGAAGACTGGCGCGAGGCTATTCCCGCGTACGAACGCCTCGCGCGCGACGACAACCTGAGCGCTCTCACCGACCTCGGCCTTCTCTACGAGCAGGGTCGAGGGGTGCCGCGCGACGGGGCGCGCGCGGTCGCGCTCTTCGAGAAGGCCGCCGACCGCAGCCGCTGGGCGCGCCACAAGCTCGGCGTGGCTTACCTCGACGACAGGCTTGTCCCCCGCGACTACGTCAAGGCGCGCTACTGGCTCGAGCGCTCGGCGCGCGACGGCAATGCGAGCGCGCGTAACAACCTCGGCTTCATCTACGAGCGCGGCCTCGGCGTGAAGGCCGAGGCCGTCAAGGCACGCGAGTACTACTTCGCCGCTCTACGCGGCCGCGAGCCGCGCGCCAAGGGCAACCTCGAGCGCCACTATGCCGCGGGCCGCGACGCGCCTCCGGGCGCGGCGGCGCTCGACTGGTACCGCGAAGGCGCCGAGCGCGACATCGCCTCGGCGCAGTATCGGCTCGGGCTCGTGTATCTCAATGGCGAGGGCGTCGAGCGCAACGAAGACACGGCGCTCCAATGGCTCGCGCGTGCCGGGCGCCAGGGCCATCTACAGGCGCGCAAGGAAGCAGGCGAGCTCTACTTCAAGCAGGGCAAGGACGCAGAGGCGATCGAGTTGGGCAATGCGGCCGCGGCGCGCAAGTTCGCGTTGCGGCTCCAACTCGGCTATCCCGGCATCTATAGCGAAGGCCGCGGATCGCCCTCCTACGCCGAGTTCATGCGCCAGTTCGAAGAGCGCGAGCGCGCGATCGCCTCGCGTCCTCCGCCGCCCGACGGCCTAGCCCTGGAGGTCGAGGTGGAAAAGCCGCCTGCGCTGCGCTTCGCGAGTGCCGGCAGCGTGCAGGGGATCGGCCTCGATCCGAGCTTCGCGAGCCCGTACGAGGTCATCCGCTGGTTTCCGGAGACGGACGGCAAGCCGAAGTAATCTGTTCGAATACTTCGTTCGTCGACGAAACGCCGCCGCCATTAGATGCGGCGTTGAGAAAAAACGTTCCCGGAACGCGGCGCTCGCTGGCTTCATCGAATGCTCGCCATCTCGATCATTCAAAGGAGCTGACGATGAGAAGCGAACCTGCCGCGCGCGTTTCGCGCAAACTTGTCATGTACGGTTTGATCGGGGCGACGGCCCTCGTCGGCGCTTGCGGAGGATCGTCTACCGATTTGTCCGGCGACGTGAACGCCGCAATGATTGCCGAGGGCAAGCAGACGTTTCGCTTCGACACTTTCGGCGACGAAACGAAATGGACCGACGCCCTGCACATGGAGCAGGTGGTCAACGCGGTCGATCCGACGACGGCCCTGGCGGTCGGCCTGAAGGTCGACGCCGAGGCGCTGCCGCCCGCCGTGGTGCAAGGCGTGCAGAACGGCTCGATCAGCCTGACCGATCCCGCCACCACGATCGCCCTGATCAAGCTGAACGCCGTCGTGGGCGTGAAGGGCACGGTGGAGACGGTGAATGGCAAGGACGCGGTGACCCGGGTCGGATTTACCTGCGCGCTGTGCCATTCGACCGTCGACAACTCCTTTGCGCCGGGCATCGGCAAGCGCCTGGACGGATGGCCCAACCGCGACCTCAACGTGGGCGCCATCGTCGCGCTTTCGCCGGCGCTCGATGCGGCGACC
>DATDCR010000008.1:0-11179 GCA_036524215.1 Burkholderiales bacterium | reverse complement strand
ACGCCGGGTGTCCAGGACATCTGGATGGTGTCGGACCTGATGCGCTACGGCGTGAAGGTCACCGCCAGCAAGCCCGAAGAAGAGCAGTCCTTCCTCATGAGCATCTTCGTGTCCTGGTTCCCGATGCTCTTGCTCATCGGGGTATGGGTGTTCTTCATGCGCCAGATGCAGGGCGGCGGACGCGGCGGCGCGTTCTCGTTCGGCAAGAGCAAGGCGAAGATCCTCGACGAGAGCAACAACACGGTCACGTTCGCCGACGTCGCGGGTTGCGATGAGGCGAAGGAAGAAGTCGGCGAGTTGGTCGAGTTCCTCCGCGATCCGTCGAAGTTCCAGAAGCTCGGCGGCCGCATCCCGCGCGGCGTGCTGATGGTCGGCTCGCCCGGCACCGGCAAGACGCTGCTCGCGCGCGCCATCGCGGGCGAGGCCAAGGTCCCGTTCTTCTCGATCTCGGGCTCCGACTTCGTCGAGATGTTCGTCGGCGTCGGCGCGGCCCGCGTGCGCGACATGTTCGAGCAGGCGAAGAAGCACGCGCCGTGCATCGTGTTCATCGACGAGATCGACGCGGTCGGCCGCCAGCGCGGCGCGGGCCTCGGCGGCGGCAACGACGAGCGCGAGCAGACGCTGAACCAGCTGCTCGTCGAGATGGACGGCTTCGAGGCGACGATGGGCGTGATCGTCATCGCCGCGACCAACCGGCCGGACGTGCTCGATCCGGCGCTGCTGCGCCCGGGCCGCTTCGACCGCCAGGTCGTCGTGCCGCTGCCCGACATCCGCGGACGCGAAGAGATTCTCAAGGTGCACATGCGCAAGGTGCCGCTGGCGACGGACGTGAAGCCCGACATCATTGCGCGCGGCACGCCGGGCTTCTCGGGCGCAGACCTCGCAAACCTGGTGAACGAGGCGGCACTATTCGCCGCGCGCGGCAGCAAGCGCCTCGTCGACATGGACGACTTCGAGCGCGCCAAGGACAAGATCATCATGGGGGCGGAGCGCCGCTCGATGGTGATGGCCGAGGAAGAACGGCGCAACACCGCCTACCACGAGTCCGGGCACACCATCGTCGCGCGCCTGCTGCCGAAGACCGACCCGGTGCACAAGGTGACCATCATCCCGCGCGGCCGCGCGCTAGGCGTGACGATGCAGCTGCCGACCGAGGATCGCTACAGCCAGGACCGCGATCGCCTGCTCAACATCATCGCCGTGCTCTTCGGCGGCCGCATCGCCGAGGAGCTCTTCATGCACCAGATGACGACCGGCGCGTCGAACGATTTCGAGCGCGCCACCGACATCGCGCGCCGCATGGTGACGCAGTGGGGCATGTCCGACGAGCTCGGCACCATGGTGTACGGCGAGCAGGACGGCGAGATCTTCCTCGGCCGCTCGGTCACCACGCACAAGAACGTCTCGGAATCGACGATGCAGAAGGTCGACGCGGAGATCCGCCGCATCATCGACACGCAGTACCGCCTGGCGCGCAAGCTCCTCGAGGACAACCGCGACAAGGTCGAGGCGATGACCAAGGCGCTGCTCGAGTGGGAGACCCTCGACGCCGACCAGATCGCCGACATCATGTCGGGCAAGCCGCCGCGCCCGCCGAAGCCGTCCAGTTCGCAGTCGGCAAAGCCGCCGGCGAGCGACGGCGGTGCGCAGGGCGAGGCAGCGCCGACGCCCGCGTCACCCGCGGCCTAGCTCGTCCCCTAAAATCTGCCGCAGTGCTCCTCTGCGGCAGATTCTCGTTTGCGCTCGACAAGCCCCTGCTGATGGGCGTGGTGAACATCACGCCCGATTCGTTTTCCGACGGCGGCCGCTTCCTCGAAAGGGACGCGGCCGTCGCGCATGCGCGCCGGCTCGCGCAGGAGGGCGCCGACATCATTGATATCGGAGGCGAGTCGACGCGGCCGGGCGCGGCTGCCGTTTCCGACGCCGAGGAGCAGGACCGCATCCTGCCGGTGCTCGAGCAGATCGCCGACCTGTGCATTTCGGTGGACACGCGCCGGCCGGCCACCATGCGGGCGGCCTTGAAAGCCGGCGCTTCGATGATCAATGACGTGCAGGCGCTGCAAACGCCGGGCGCGCTGGAGGCGGTTCGCGAAAGCAAGTGCGCCGTCTGCCTCATGCACATGAAGGGCGAGCCGGCGACCATGCAACAGGACCCGCACTACGATGACGTCGTGTCCGAGGTGAAGGAATTCCTGCGCTCGCGCCTTGCCGCCTGCCAGGCGGCCGGCATCGAGAGGCAGCGCCTGGTGATCGACCCGGGCTTCGGCTTCGGCAAGACGGCCACGCACAACCTGATCGTGCTGCGACGACTGAAGGAGCTTGGCGAGATCGATGTGCCGCTGCTCGCCGGTCTGTCGCGCAAGTCGACGATTGGAAGGATCACGGGCAGGGCGGCCGACGAGCGCCTGGCCGGCAGCCTCGCCATGGCGCTCCTGGCGCTGCAAGGGGGCGCGACTATACTTCGCGTCCACGACGTCAGGGAGACGCGCGACGTGGTGGCGGTGTGGCAGGCAGTCAATAACGGATGAAGAAGCAGACGGCATGAAGCGGAAATATTTCGGCACGGATGGCGTGCGCGGCACCGTCGGCGAGGCGCCGATGATGCCGGACTTCGTGATGCGCCTGGGCTACGCGGCCGGCATCGTGCTCTCGGGGCAAAGCAAGAACCCGGCAGTGCTGATCGGCAAGGACACGCGGATCTCCGGCTACATGATCGAGTCGGCCCTCGAAGCCGGCTTTTCCGCCGCGGGCGTCGACGTGCACATGTGCGGACCGATACCGACGCCGGCCGTCGCCTATCTCACCCGCGCGACCCGCGTCTCGGCCGGCGTCGTCATCAGCGCCTCGCACAACCCCTACGCCGACAACGGCATCAAGTTCTTCTCGGGGGACGGCTTCAAGCTGCCCGACGAGACGGAGGCGGCGATCGAGGCGGAGATGGAGCGGCCGATGCGCTGCAATCCGTCCGCGCAGCTCGGCAAGGTGCGCCGCCGCGAGGACGCGGGCGGACGCTATATCGAATTCTGCAAGTCGACCTTCCCGAACGAGCTCGACCTCAAGGGCTTGAAGATCGTCGTCGATTGCGCGCACGGCGCGGCCTACAACGTCGGCCCCCACGTCTTCCACGAGCTCGGCGCCGAGGTGACGGCCATCGGCGTGCAGCCCGACGGCTTCAACATCAACGAGCAATGCGGCGCGACATCGCCCAAGACCATCGTCGCCGAGGTGAAGAGGCAGACGGCCGATCTCGGCATCGCGCTCGACGGCGACGGCGATCGCCTGATCATAGTCGACGCGCAAGGGCGCACGTACGACGGGGACCAGCTGCTGTTCGTTATCGCACGCCACCTCGCCCAAAGAAAAGCGCTCAAGGGCGTGGCCGGCACGCTGATGACCAACCTTGCCTTCGAGAACGCGATGCAGCGGCTGGGCATCGGCTTCGGCCGCGCGCGCGTCGGCGATCGCTACGTGCTCGAGCTGATGCGCGAGAAGGGCTGGGAGCTGGGCGGCGAGAACTCGGGCCACATCATCTGCCTCGACAAGCACACGACCGGCGACGGCATCGTTTCCGCGCTGCAGGTGCTGCACGCCATGCGCGCGTCGGGTCGCAGCCTCGCCGAGCTCACGGCGGAGCTGGTGATGTATCCGCAGGTACTCGTCAACGTCACGGTGCCGCGCGGCTTCAAGTGGGAAAAATACGACGGCATCAAGAAGGCCCAGTCCGACGCGGAGCGTTCTCTTAACGGTCGCGGCCGCGTCCTGCTGCGGCCTTCCGGCACCGAGCCGGTGCTGCGCGTGATGGTTGAAGGCGAGCCGCGCGAGGCGATCGAATCGGCAGCCAAGTCGATCGCCGCCGCCGTAAAGAGCGCCGCCGCGGCCTAGTGCCGCGCCTCGTGCCGCACCAGGGGGCGCGTCGCCGTCTCCGGCTGCAGGGTCACATGGTCGATGTCGAAGCGCTCGAGCAGGCGCGCTTGCAGCTCGGCCAGCACGCGCTCCCACTGCCCCAGGCTTTCCACGACGATGTGCGCCGACAGCGCCGTGCGCGTGCCCGAGAGCGTCCAGACGTGGAGGTCGTGCACCGACACGACGCCGCGCACGCCCGCCATCTCGGCGCCGATGGCTTCCACGGAGAGGCGGCTCGGCACGCCTTCCATGAGCGCGTGCAGGCTTTCGCGCAGAAGGCGGAAGCTCGACCCGGCGATCAGCCCGCAGATGAGGAGCGACGCCACGGGGTCGATGCGCGTCCAGCCCGTGAATGCGATGACGGCGCCCGAGACGAGCGCTGCCACCGAGCCCAGCGCATCGCCGAACACGTGCAGCCGCGCCGCGCGCGTATTCATGTCGTGCGCATGCGGCGCGAGCCGCTTCATGATCCACAGGTTGAGCGCGAGGCCGAGGACGGCGATGGCCGCGGCCGCCGCGCCTTGCACCGGCGCCGGCGCCTTCAGGCGGATCACCGCCTCGTAGGCGATCGCGGCGACGAGGGCCAGCATCACCGCCGCGTTGAGGAGCGCGGCGACGACCTCAGCGCGGCCGAGCCCGTAGGAGTGGCGCTCGGAAGGCGGTCGTCGCGCCATCCAGGCCGCGAGCGCCGCCAGGGCGAGGGAGGCGCTGTCCGTCACCATGTGGCCCGCATCGGAGAGGAGCGCCAGCGATCCGGTCCACCAGCCGCCGAGCGCTTCGATCACGGCGAACGCCACCGTGATCACGGCCGCCATGCGCAATGCCGGGCCGGAGCGCCGCTCATGGCGATGCTCGCCGTGATCGTGATGATGATGTTCAGCCAAGGAGCTCACCCAGTGCCTCGCGCGCGGCGCTCGCATCGTTGCCTCGCCAGGCGACGATCTGGTCGGGGCGAATCAGCGCGAAGTCGGCGCCGTAGAGCTCGCGTGCCGCGCCGTTGTCGAGCTTCAGCACCTTGAGGTCGACCGTTCCTTCCAGCGGGCAATCACGCAAGCAGAGCAGGGTCCATTCGAAGCCGAAGAGATCGTAGAGCGAACGCCCTTCGCCGAGCCAGAGGTGCGGCGGCCGGCCGCCGGGACAGGCGCAAGGCACATAGGTGTTGGCGGCTTCCGGCGGCGGCGCCGTGCCGTCGCTCGCGATGGCGGGCGAGCCGTCGTAGCGGCCGCCGAACGTGATGCCGGGGATGTTGAACTCGGCGCGGCCGTGCGCCTCCAGGTACTCGCCGGCGCGTCGGCGCGCGGCTGCTCCGGCCGGCGTGTCATCCTCGATCTCGGCGACCGGCTGGAAGTTGCCGAGCGAGTCGGCGAAATGCTTCGCGTACGTGGTGTTGCGGATCGCGAGGGGCTTGCGCTCGGCTTCGTAGCTCTGCAGGAGCCGCGGCGCTGCGCGCCCCTTGAGGACCGCGGCCAGCTTCCAGCCCAGATTGACGGCATCTTCCACCGCCGTGTTGTAGCCGAGGCCGCCGGTCGGCGTGAAGAGGTGCGCGGCGTCGCCGCCGATGAAGACTCGTCCTGCAGCGAAACGCTCGGCGACGAGCGCGTGGCCGGCCGTCCAGGTATCGCGGGCGAGCACTTCCACGTCCAACGGCGCCCCGATCGCCTGGCGCACCATGGCGGCGGCGCCGGATTCGTCGATGCCGGCTTCGTCTTCGTGCGGCTTGAGCTGCGTGTGGAAGGCGAATTCGCTGCGGCCGTCCACCGCGGGCATGAAGCAGCGGCGCTCGCGGTTGAAGCTCACGTTCATCCAGGCGGGAGCATGCGGTATGGCGCGATAGAAATCCGCAATGCGGCAGTAGACCGCATACATGCGGCCCCCCACGAAGTCGCGCGTTACGCCGGTTTCGCCGACGTAGCGCCATCCCATCTGTTGGCGCACCAGGCTGCGCGCGCCGTCGGCGCCGACGAGGTATTCACACCGCAGCGTGACCGGCGCGCCGCCGCCGACCGGTTCCGCCTGCGCTTCCACATGGGAATCCTTTTCGGCAAACCGCGCGACCCGCCAGCCGTAATGCACCTTCGCCACGCGTTCGGCGTGCCGGCGCAAGACCTGCTCGACGAATTTCTGCGCAACCCGATGCGGCAGCTCGGCCGCGCTCCACGAGCCCGACAGCGTGGTGATGATCTTGCGCGCCTCGCGCGCCGAGGGCAGGCGAAAGCGCGCCAGTTCGTATCTTGCGAAGCGTGTGAAGTAGGCGATGTCGGTCGGGAAATCCTCCGGCATGCCGAGCGCGCGGATCTCGTCCGCGAAGCCGAGGCGCCGGTAATGCTCCATCGTGCGCGCCTGCGTCGCGTTCGCCTGAGGATTGAAGGCGGTGCCGGCTTTCTGATCGAGCACCAGCGCGGAAATGCCGCGGCGGCCCAGTTCGTTCGCGAGCATCAGCCCGCAGGGGCCGCCGCCGACGATGAGAACCTGGGTTTCTTCCGGCAGCACGCCGGAGATTCTAGAGAGGAGTTGCCCAAGGGGCTTGCCGACCCCGGCGAGCTATCAGCGCTCGCTCGGCGATCGGGCAATCCCTCGTGCGATTCCCAATATACACCGCGTCCCATGACGCGCCCGGGGCAAAGTGCACGACATCCGGACTATCGGCGGCTGGCTACGGATGGAAGGAATCTGGAGGCGAAGGTTGGATTCGAACCAACGTGGACGGCGTTGCAGACCGTAGCATCTCCCCACTCTGCCACTTCGCCCGTGCGCGCTGGACTTTACCCGCGCATTGTTACCACGGCTCGATGCGCCGCTCCTCCTTCAGGTTGCCTTCTTCCTTCAGGTATTCCTGCCTGCGCCGCAGGCGATCGCTTTCCCGCTGAGCCGCTGCGCGCAGCAGGTCGGCCTGCCAGGCGGCGATCGAGCGGCCCATCGAAGCGGCAAGCGCGCCGAGCGCCGCCACAAAGAGCGTAAGGGGAAGCATGTCCAGCAGGCCGAGCATCACGCGATGCAGCGCCGGGAAGCGCTCCGCGAGCGTGAGCGAGGCGGCGGGGATTTCCGGAATGTAGGTCAGCACGCCGGTCACGCGCGTGGTCTGGGGCATGCCATGGTCGACAAGAAGGCGCGCCGGCAAAGGCACCCAGTGATGCGCGCTCACCCAGGTCACGCATTGCCAGGCAAACAGACCGATGCCGTAGGCAATCGGCACGATTCCGGCGAGGAGAAGCGCGAGCGCGAACATGCGGATCGCGCGGGACTGCATATGAAGCCATGCGTTCATGAATCACACCTCCGTGCGGCACAACCTTAACGGCGCCACCGTCACATTCGCGTAAAGCGAGACTGGTCCTTTAGGACCAGCGGCGGTTTGCTAGACTCGCAACGCCTTGTCTTCGCAAGAGAAGAATTCGCAGCGCGCGCTCACGCTCTACCGCACGATGGCGCGCATCCGCGCTTTCGAGAATGCCGCGGAAGAGGCCTCGCGCGGTGGCGTGGCGGCGTTCGGCGCGAGCCTCGCCAATGCCCAGGTGCGCGGCCCGCTGCATCTTTCCACCGGGCAGGAGGCCGTCGCCGCCGGCGTCTGCGCCAACCTCGCGAAGACCGACTACCTCACGTCAACGCATCGCGGCCACGGCCACACGCTGGCGAAGGGCGCCTCGCTCGAGCGCATGATGGGCGAGCTGTTCGGCCGCGCGACCGGCTTCAACGGCGGCAAGGGCGGCTCGATGCATATTGCCGACTTCTCCGTCGGGATGCTCGGCGCGAACGGCGTCGTCGCGGCCGGGATGCCGATCGCCGTGGGCGCGGCGCATGCCATCAGGATCCGCAATGAAAAGAGAATCGTCGCCTGCTTCTTCGGCGACGGCGCGGTCAACCGCGGGCCGTTCCTCGAAGCGCTGAACTGGGCGCAGGTCTTCTCCCTGCCGGTGCTCTTCGTCTGCGAGGACAACCGCTGGTCGGCGACCACCGCGACCGACACGATGACGGCCGGCGCCGGCGCGCTCGCCCGCGCGCAGGGCATCGGTGTGCCCGGCGAGGCGGTCGATGGCAACGACGTCTTCGCAGTGGACGCTGCTGCCGCCAGATTGGTGGAACGCGTGAGAGCCGGCGAAGGACCGCGATTCCTGCACGCCATCACTTATCGCTTCAAGGGACATGTCTCGGTGGACCCGGCGCCTTACCGCGACGGCAGGGAAGTGTCGCGCGCGCTGGAAAGCGATCCGCTGGCCATTGCCGAAAGGCACATCGATGCGGCGGCCGCCGCCAGGATTCGCGACGAAGCCCAGGCGGAGGTGACGGCGGCATTGGCGGCGGCGGCTGCCGCGCCATGGCCCAAGCCGCAAGAGGCCTTCGACCAGATCCAGGACATCGGGGCCGGTCGGTGGCGCTGATGACCTACGCGCAGGCGTCGTGCGCCGCGGTCCGCAAGGCCATGGCGGCGGACTCGCAGGTCGTCGTCGTCGGCGAGGACGTCGGCCGCGGCGGCATCTTCCAGCAGTACAAGGGGCTGCAGGAAGAATTCGGCGCCGCGCGCGTGATCGATACGCCGATTTCGGAATCGACCATCATGGGCGCCGCCGTCGGCATGGCGCTGGCCGGGCTGAAGCCGGTGGTCGAAATGCGCGTCGTCGACTTCGCGCTGTGCGCCATGGATGAAGTGGTCAACCAGGCGGCCAAGGCGCGCTACATGTTCGGTGGCCAGGGCCGGGTGCCGCTCGTCGCGCGCATGCCGATCGGCGTGTGGAGCGGATCCGCCGCGCAGCATTCGCAAAGCCTCGAGGCCTGGTTCGCGCATGTGCCGGGGCTGGTCGTCGCGGCTCCGGCGACGCCGCAGGATAACTATTCGTTATTGAGCGGATCGATCGGCTGCGGCGATCCGGTCATCTATATGGAGCACAAGGAGCTGTGGGGCGTGCAAGGCGAAGTCGTTTTCGAAGAGGAGCTTCTGGGAAAAGCGAGAATCGCGCGCGCCGGCAGCGACGTCACGCTCGTCACATGGTCGCGCATGCTGCACGTGGCGCTTGAAGCAGCGCAAAAGTGCCCGCTATCGGTGGAAGTCATCGATTTGCGCACCCTCTGGCCGTGGGACCGCGAGGCGGTGCTTGCCTCGGCGGCCAGGACCGGGCGGCTCCTCGTCGTGCACGAAGCGGTCCAGACTGCCGGTTTCGGCGCGGAAATCGCCGCCACAGTTGCCGAGGAGCTTGGCATTCGGGTAAAACGGCTCGGAGGGGCACGCATTCCAGTGGGCTATTCCAGGCCGTTGGAAGACGAGGCGCGCATCAGCGCCGGTGCCATCGTTTCCGCGTTGACTTCATTCGCAAGGGGATCCCAATGAGCATGAAACACCTGGTGGCGGCGCTGGCGGTGGCACTGGTCGCCGCGCCCGCCTCGGCGCAGCAGAAGTACCAGAGCGAATATCGGCTCTCCACCGTGGTCGGCACCGCCTTCCCCTGGGGGAAGAGCGGCGAGCGCTGGGCCGACAGCGTGCGGCAGAAGACCAATGGCCGCATCAACATCAAGCTCTATCCCGGCGTGTCGCTCGTCGCCGGCGACCAGACGCGCGAGTTCACCGCCATCCGGCAGGGCGTGATCGACATGGCGATCGGCTCGACGATCAACTGGTCCCCGCAGATCAGGGAGCTCAACCTGTTCTCGCTGCCGTTCCTGATGCCGGACTACGCCGCCATCGACGCGCTCACGCAGGGCGAGGTCGGCAAGCAGATCTTCGCGCGCCTGGAAAAGGCCGGCGTCGTGCCGCTCGCCTGGGGCGAGAACGGCTTCCGCGAGGTGACGAACTCGAAGCGCGAGCTGCATCGTCCGGCAGACTTCAAGGGGCTCAAGTTCCGCGTCGTCGGGTCGCCGCTCTTCCTCGACACGTTCACCGCGCTCGGCGCGAACCCGACGCAGATGAGCTGGGCGGACGCGCAACCGGCGCTCGCTTCCGGCGCGGTCGACGGCCAGGAGAACCCGCTCACCATCTTCACCGCCGCGAAGCTGCATACCGTCGGCCAGAAGAACGTGACGCTGTGGGGCTACGTCGCCGACCCGCTGATCTTCGTCGTCAACAAGGAAGTCTGGGAGAGCTGGTCGCCGGAGGATCGCAAGATCGTGCGCGAAGCGGCGCTCGAAGCCGGCAAGTTCTGCATCCAGCTCGCGCGCGAAGGCATGACCGGCTCGGATCCCGCCGTCGTGAAGAGCATCGAGGGCATGGGGGTGAAGGTCGTCAAGCTCTCCGACGCCGAGCGCAACGAGTTCAAGAAGGTCACCAAGCCGGTCTATGACAAATGGGCCAAGCAGATCGGCCCGGATCTCGTGAAGAAGGCGGAACAGTCGGTAGCGAGCCGCAGGAAGTAACTCCTCCCGCCGAAAGCTCGCGCTCGACGCTGCCGCCGGGCGCGAGCTTTCGCGCCGAGCGTTTTCTGGGCGCCGCCGCAATGGCGGCGATCTGTCTCATCACGCTCGGCAACGTGCTGGTGCGCTACCTCACCAACATCTCCTTCGCGTTTACGGAGGAGGTGTCGGTGTTCCTGCTGGTGTTCCTCACCTTCATCGGTTCCGCCAAGGCCTTCCTCGACGGCAACCAGATGGCGGTGACCTACTTCGTCGACAAGCTCGTCTGGCCGTGGCGGCGCCGCTGGCTGCTGTTCGCCTTCGCGATGAGCGCGTTGATGATCGGCCTGCTCGCCTGGTTCGGCACGCGCATGGCGTGGGACGACTACGACATGGAGGTCACCTCGCCGGGACTCGGCTGGCCGCAGTGGATCTACACGGTATGGCTGCCGCTGCTGGCGCTTCTCGTGCTCGCGCGCATCGTGCAGGGATTCGTGCACGTCTGGAGGAGCAGGTGAGCTGGATTCTCCTCGGCTCCTTCACCATCCTGATGTGCGCCGGCGTGCCGCTCGCGGTCGCGCTCGGGCTTTCGGGCGTGGCCGCGATCATCGCCGGGCACATGGGCATCATGTCGGTGCCCACGACGGTGTACAGCGGCATCGCGAAATACCCGCTGATCGCGATTCCGGTCTTCATCCTCGCCGGCATGATCTTCGAGCGCTCCGGCGTCGCGGCTCGCCTCGTGCGGCTGGCCGAAGCGATCGTCGGCAAGCGCGCCGGTGGACTGGCGGTCGCGGCCGTGCTGGTGTGCATGGTGCTCGGCGGCATCTCGGGCTCGGGACCCGCGGATGCGGCAGCCGTCGGCGCGATCATGATCCCCGCCATGACGCGCGCCGGCTATCCGAAGGACTTCACGGCGAGCCTGATCGCCGCCGGCGGCTCGACGGCAATCGTGATCCCG
>DATDCR010000007.1:0-10390 GCA_036524215.1 Burkholderiales bacterium | reverse complement strand
CCATGATCTTGTCCGGATCGTGGCGCAGGATGGAGCGCAGCCCGCGCGCAAAAGTGAGCCCCTTCTTTTCGTTCACCGGGATCTGCAGCACGCCCGGCAGCTGGTACTCGATCGGGTCCTCGATGGTGATGATCTTGTCCTCGCCGCGGTTGATCTCGGAGATCGCCGCGTAAAGGGTGGTGGTCTTGCCGCTGCCGGTCGGGCCGGTGACGAGCAGCATGCCGTACGGCTCGGCCGAGACCTTGCGCACGCGCTCGATGACGTCGTCGTCGAAGCCGAGCGAATCGAGCGTCAGTCCCTTGAGCTGGTCGGAGAGCGCGCGGCGGTCGAGGATCCGCAGCACCGCGTCCTCGCCGAACACGCTCGGCATCACCGAGACGCGGAAGTCGATCTCGCGGCCGGCTTCTCCGCCGTAGGTGTGCCTTGCCTTGAAGCGGCCGTCCTGCGGCACGCGCCGCTCGGCGATGTCGAGCTCCGACATCACCTTGATGCGCGAGATGACCTGCTCCGCGACCTCGGTGCCGGGCACGGATTCCGCCGGCGTCAGCACGCCGTCGATGCGGTACTTGATGGTGAGGCCGCTCGAGGTGGTCTCGAGATGGACGTCGCTCGCGCCGGCCTTGATGGCGTCGTACAGGGTCGAGGCGACCAGGCGCACCACCGGGCTGTCGGTGTCGCTGATCGTCTCGAAGGACAGATCCTGGGCCCCGTCTTTCTCGGTTACGGCGCTATGGATTTCCGATGCGGCGCCGTCGAGCGCGCGCATCTTGTGCTCCTGCTGCGCGAGGTACGCGGCAATGTCCTGCCGGTGCGCGAGGCGGTAGCGGAACGGCACCTCGAGGCGCTCCTCGAGCCAGTCCTGCGTGTCGAGGTCGAACGGATCGCCGAGGACGATGGAGACCGCGCCGTCGGCATTGCGCAGCGCGACGCACGCGCGGCGCGCCGCCTCGCCGTAAGGCAGCAGGTCGAAGGCGGCTTCCTCGGCCGCCATTTCCTCCAGCGCGACGCTCGGCATGTGCAGCGCGGCCGAAAGATGCTCCACCACCTGCTCGCCGTGCTGGGCTTCCAGCGCTTCGATATTCATTTGATGTTCCCCGCCAACTCGAAGATCGGCATGTACATGAGGACGACCACCAGGCCGACCGCGATGCCGAGCACCGCCATCAGCACCGGCTCGAAGGCGCGCGTGAACCAGTCGACGAAGCGCGCGACCTCGTCGTCGTGGAAGCGCGCGATCTCGCCGAGCATGCGGCCCATGTCGCCGCTTCTCTCGCCGACCAGCATCATTCGCGCGGCGACCGGCGTGGCGAGGCCCGCGGCGCCGAGCGCCGCCGACATGGCGTGGCCTTCCTCGATGAGATGCCTTGCTTTCGCGAGCTGCGGCCGCAGGTGCGCGGCGAGCAGATCCTCGACCATCTCGAGCGCGCGCAGCGCCGGGATGCCGGCGCGCATCAGCATGCCCGCGGTGCGATAGAGGCGGGCGAGCTGGTAGGTCTTCATGCGCTCGCCCACCGCCGGCAAGTGCCAGAGGCGCTGGTGGAACGCCGCGCGCGTCGCTGGGCGGGCGATGGCCCAGGCCGCGAGGCCGGCGGCGAGAATAAAAGCGGAAAACAAGAAGAAGCCATGCTTTCCGACGAAACTGCCGAAGCCGAGCAGAAGCTGCGAGAAGAAGGGCAGCGTGTGCGACATGTCCTCGTAGACCTGCGCGAAGCGCGGCACCACGTAGAGCACGAGGAAGCCCATCACCAGCACGCCGACCGCCATCAGGATGGCGGGGTAGATGCTCGCCGAGACGACCTTCTTCTTCACGCGGTCGAGCTCTTCCTGGTAGGCGATGTAGCGGGAGAGCGCTTCCTTCACGTTGCCGGTGCGCTCGCTCGCCTTGATCGTCGCCACGTAGAGCGGCGAGAAGTGCTGCGGGAAGGCGGCGATGGCGCGCGAGAACGGCTCGCCACGCTCGATCGAGCCGACGATGCCGGCGAGCACCTGCTGGCGCTCACCTGCCACTTCCTTCTCGGCCAGGGTCTGCGTCGCCTCGACCAGGTTCAGCCCGGCTTCGAGCAGCGACAGCAGCTCGATCGAGAACAGCGTGGTGCGGAACGCGCCTCGGTTGGCTTTGAACAGGCGGGGCAGGCGGATGCCGCCATTTGTGCCTTCGACGGAAAAGACCGACAGGCCGCGCTGCGCCGCCATGTCGCGCGCGAGCGCTTCGCTCGCCGCGTCGAGGCTGAGCGCGACGACCTGCTGCGCGGCGTCTAGGGCGTGAACCTGGAATTGCATCGCTTACCTGTTCAGCGTGAGCTGGGTGTTGAAGCCGATGTCGGCGTCTTCGCCGCTGCCGCCGGGCTTGCCATCGCGGCCGAGCGAATAGAGGTCGAAGTCGCCCTTGGCGCCGGGCACGCGGTACACGTAGGGACGGCCCCACGGATCGTTCGGCACGGCTTTCTTCAGGTAGGGGCCGGACCAGCTCGCTTCATCGGCCGGCTTCAGCACGAGCGCGTCGAGGCCTTGCTCGGCGCTGGGATAGTGGCGGTTGTCCAGCCGGTACTGGTCGAGCGCCTTCTCGAGCGAGTCGATCTGCGCGCGCGCGACCTGCACTTCGGACTTGCCGACCTGCCCGAAGTAGCGCGGGGCGACGTAGCCCGCGAGCAGGCCGATGATGACGATCACAACGAGCAACTCGAGCAGCGTGAAGCCTTTGCACTTGGACATCGTTTCTCCCTTCGTTCGACTTTGTAGTTGTGGCGTTAATCGCCTTGTAGTTCTACGTGCTACACAGAGCACGGCCTGTGCCAGCGGCGGAAAGCGTTGCGCTTCATAGGCTTACCGATAACCTTTGAAGGACTGCGGCGCTCGCCTGTGGTGCTGCGACGACGGGGTCGCCTTTCGAAGGCTTAACCGCTTGTTTCGATGGTGTTTCCCGTGTCGCCCGCGGCCGACCTTTTGCACGCGGGCAAAAAAAACGGCTGGCCCGTGCCGGCGCCAGCCGCTAACAGCATGAACTACAGGCGTTACTGGTTGACGCCGAACTTCATCGCCGCGCTGCCCGACTGCGCCGCCCCGACGTCTGGCGCCGCGTAGGCGTCGTTGAAGTTCGGGATGCGCATCGCCGTGCCCTGGCCCGGCGTGCCGGGCGCGAGCTGGTACAGGCCGCCCGAGCCGCTCACGTAGCCATTGCCGCTCTGGTACGTGGGCACGCCCTTGATGCCGCTCAGCTCGTTGCCAGACACCATGTTGAGCTGGCCGTTGTAGAGGTCCGAGTTCGCGTCGTTGTTGTAGCCGCCGATCTCGTTCACCGACTGCCAGCCCGTCTTCCAGACGTGCAGGATGTTGTTGCGGATGACGGTGTTGGTGAGCGGCTCGCCCGTGTTGCCGGAGATGCCCATGCCGGCGCCGAGCGGATAGCTGCCGCTGCCGGGCATCTGCAAGGCCGTGTTGTGGAACACGTAGCGGCGGCCGTTGCCGACGGTCGGCTCGGTGCCGCTCTTGAAGAACGGCCCGCGGTCGTCCGCGTCGGTCGACGTCTCGGACAGCTTGCGGCTGCGGTTGTACACGTTGCGGAAGATGTACAGCGGGCCGATGCCGACCACCGTGCTCGCGATGCCGGTCGCCGTCTGGTCGAGGTAGTTGCCCCAGATGCGGTTGTTCCGGTTGCCGCCCTCCGACTCGATGGCGTCGTCCCAGGCGCCCGAGATCACGTTGCCGTTGATGTCGGTGTCCGCGATCGGGAAGCCGGTGTTGGTGAAGTTGTCCTCACCGCCGATGCCGTCGTTGAAGTAATGCCCGTTCGAGCCGGTGATCTCGTTGTAGCGGATCACGTGGTTGCCGCCGCAGTAGCTGAAGGTGATGCCCTGCGGGCCGGCCGGGTGGCCGAACGACCAGCTGTTGGCCGAGTAGCGCGGATCGTGGATCTTGTTGCGCTGGATGACCACGCGCTCGAGCGACAGGTCGGTGCAGCGTGCGCGCACGCCGGCGTCCATGTCGATGCCGAGCTGCAGCCCGTTCGACGCCGTGCTGCGGTAGCGTCCCCAGCCGCTGATGTCGTTCCCTTCGATCACCACGTCGTGCGCGCCTTTGAGCAGGTCGACGCCGTTGACGCGCGCGTTCTTCAGCGTGACGCCGCGCAGGATCACGTAGGGCGCCGAGATGGTGACGTTCGCGTCATAGGCGTTCTGCACGTCGATCGTGGTGCCGGCCGCATCGGCCTGGTACACGACGTAGCCGCCCGCGCTGCCGCCCTGCGTGATGGCGAGGGGCTGCGTCACGGTGCCGGCCGGCAGCGTGATGGTCTGCGCCACGGGGAACTGCTCGCTCCACGTGGTGGCGACGAGGCCGGCGCTCGGCTGCTGGCCCGGCAGGCCGAGCTGCACTTCATAGCTCGTGCCCGGGTCGAGCTGCACCAGGCTGCCGCGGCACTCGCTGTTGCGCGCGTCGTACCACATGTCGAGGCCCTGCTTCCAGGACGAGTCGCCTACCTTGCGGTAGATCACCGGGCAGCCTGCGCCCGGGTTCGACGACGGCGTCCAGTACAGGCCGATCGAGTTGAACGTCGTCACCGCGCGCGCGCCATTCGCCGGCAGCGAGCTCGTCGCCACCACCGAGGTCACGGGAGCGGTGGACGTGGTGCTCGTCGTGCTGGTCGGCGTGGTCGTCGTGGTGGTCGGCGTGGTCGTCGTGCTGGTGCTGCCGGTGGTGGTGGTCGAGGCCGTAACGGTGTTCTGCACGTTGACGCTGATCACGTCTTTGCGCGAATTGCCGGCCGAGTCGTATGCCGTGGCAGTGAGCTGGTGCGCGCCGTTCGCGAACTTCGTCGTGTCGAGCACGCACTGCATGCCGTCCGAGACGGTGGTGTCCGTATTGAGCGCCGTTGCGTCGAGCGAGAAGGCGACGCGCGCGACGCCGGTGCCGTTGACGTAGCAGCTGGTGCCGCCATTCAGCGCGCCGGAAATGGTGGCGCCGGCCGCCGGTGCCTTGAACCACACGTCGAGCGTGCCGCTGGTGGGCGCCGCGGTCGAGGTGCTCGAGGTGGTCGTCGAGGTGCTCGAGGTCGTGGTCGTGCCGCTCGTGGTGGAGCTGACGCCGCCCAACGGGACCGTGGTGGTCGTCGTCGGCGTCGTCGTCGTGGTCGATGTCGTCGTGGTGGTGGGCGTCGTGCTGACCGCCGTGACCGCGTTCTGCACGTTGATGCTGATCACGTCCCAGCGCGAGTTGCCCGAGGCGTCGAAGGCCTGCGCCTTGAGCTGGTGGCTGCCGTTGGCGAACTTGGTCGTGTCGAGCACGCACTGCAGGCCGTCGGAGGTCGTCGTATCGGTGTTCAGCGCGGTCGAATCCACGAAGAAGGCGACGCGCGAAACGCCCGTGCCGTTGGCATAGCAGCTCGTGCCGCCGCTCAGGACGCCGGAAACGGTCGCGCCGTTGGCCGGGGCCTTGAACCAGATGTCGAGCGAGCCCGAGCCCGGCGCCGGCGTTGCCGTGGTCGAGGTGCTCGTCGTCGGCGTGCTTGTGCTCGTCGTCGAGGTGCTCGTCGTCGGCGTGCTTGTGCTCGTCGTGGCGGTCGAAGTCGTGCTCGTCGACGCGCTCTTGTTCGCGATCGTGACGTTGATGTCGGACTCGGCGGCATTGCCGCTCGCGTCGTAGGCCACGGCCCTGAGCGTGTACGCGCCGTCGGGGAGCTTCGTCGTATCGAAGCTGCAATTGAACGGCGGGCTGTAGTCGTTGTTGATCTGCCAGTTGGTGGCCCAGAAGGTCATTCGCGTCACGGCGCTGCCGGCGTTCGCCGCGCAGGTCGATCCGCTGAGCGTGCCGCTGAGCGTCGCGCCACTAAGCGGTGCGGCCCACGCCACGCTGAGCGGAGCGGTGCTCGTCGTGGTGGCCGGCGCCGTCGTGGTGGTCGTGGTGGTCGTGGTCGGCGTCGTGGTGGTCGTCGGCGTCGTCGTGGTCGTCGTCGGCGTGGTCGTGGTCGTGGTGGTCGTCGGCGTGCTGACCGCCGTGACGGCGTTCTGCACATTGACCGTGATCACGTCCCAGCGCGAGCTGCCGGACGAGTTGAAGGCCTGCGCCTTGAGCTGGTGGCTGCCGTTCGCGAACTTCGTGGTGTCGAGCACGCATTGCATGCCGTCGGCCATGGTCGTGTCGGTGTTGAGCGCGGTGCTGTCCATGAAGAAGGCAACCCTCGAGTCGCCCGTGCCATTCACGTAGCAGCTCGTGCCGCCGTTCAGCACGCCGGAGATCGTCGCGCCGTTGAGCGGGGCCTTGAACCAGACGTCGAGCGAGCCCGAGCCCGGCGCCGGCGTGGAAGTGGTGGACGTTGCGGTGGCCGTCGTGGTGGTCGGCGCGACGGTCGTGGTGCTGGTCGAGGTGCTCGTCGTCGGCGTGCTCGTCGTCGACGTGCTGGTCGTGCCGCTGTTGTTGATGGTGATGTTGATATCGGCTTCGCTCGAAGCGCCGGAGGCGTCGTACGCCACCGCGCGCAGCTTGTACGGGCCGTCGCGCAGCTTGCTGGTCGGGAAGTCGCAGTTGAAGGGCGCGCTGTAGTCGTTATTGATCTGCCAGTTGTCGGCCCAGAACGTGACGCGCGTCGCGCTGCTGCTGGTGCTCACCGCGCATGCGCCGCCGCTCACGTTTCCGCTCAGCGTGGCGCCGTCGGCCGGCGAGCTCCAGGAAACGCTCGGCGCGGCCTGCGCGG
This sequence comes from Burkholderiales bacterium, assembly GCA_036524215.1. GTDB lineage: Bacteria > Pseudomonadota > Gammaproteobacteria > Burkholderiales > SG8-39 > SCGC-AG-212-J23. The sequence goes on along the minus strand of DATDCR010000007.1, from coordinate 3,705 downwards.
CCAGGGGCAGCGCGCTGCACGCGGCGAGAACGGCAAGTGCAATTGGAGTCCGATGGAATTTCATGTGCTTCTCCCTTGAGCCTTGTTGGTGCGAGGCCGCTCGAGTTGACGGCGGCTGCTTGCGACATCCGGCTCACATGTCCCGGATGTAGTTCGCCGAGGGACAAGAGCACGAGCTGTGCCAGTGGGAGAAGCTGCTTTAGATCAGTGGCTTATTACTCGCATGTCGTTGCGAGCCCTACGGTTCTGTGGTGAAACGACGACGGCACGTCAAGCAAATTGCTCAAGTCACTGTTTCCGCGCCGTTCTCAATGTCGCCAGGTCCCGACTCGCGGTGGCATCGAGGCCGAAACGCAGAATGGGAGCGCCATCTTCCTGCGCGCCGATGTCCGGCGCGGCGCCGACATATCGATCGTTGAAGTTCGGCAGACGAACGGCGCGGTCGACGATGTTCTCCTTCGATGGCGTGCCGGCGATGCCGTGCTTCTCCGCGCCGCGGTACGCGCTCAGCTTGCCGTTGTAGAGGTCGTAGTCGAAGTCGTTGCCCGAGCCGCCGGCCTCGTTGATCGCTTCCCAGTGCGGCTTCCAGATCTGCCAGATGTTGTTGCGCGTCACCGTGTTCGTGAGCGGCTGCTTCGAATTGCCGCTCACGCCGGCGCCGGCGCCGAGATTGCCCGAAGGCTGCAGCACGGTGTTGTGGAAGAAGTAGCGCCGCCCGCCGCCCCATTCGTCGCTCGCGCCGGCCTTGGCGAAGGGGCCGCGATCGTCCGCCTCCGGCGCGCGCTCCGACATCTTGCGGCTGCGCGCATACACGTTGCGGAAGACGTAGAGCGGCCCGGCATGCGTGACGGTGCTCGCCACGCCGGTCGCCGTGAGGTCCAGGTAGTTGCCCCAGATGCGCACGTTGCGGTTGCCGCCTTCGGCTTCGATCGCGTCGTCCCACGCATGGGAGATGCGATTGGCGTAGATGTCGGTATCGGCGTTCGGAAAGCCGATCGCCGAGAAGTTGTCCTCGCCGCCGATGCCGTCGTTGAAGTAATGCTGCTCGTCGCCGCTGTAGATCTCGTTCCAGCGGATCACGTGGTTGCCGCCGCAATGGCTGTACGTGATCGCCTGCGGGCCGGCCGGGTGGCCCCACGACCAGCTGTTGGCGCCGTAGCGCGGGTGGTGGATGCGGTTGCGCTGGACGATCGTGCGCTCCATGCGCCAGTCGCGGTTGCACACGGCACGCACGCCCGCGTCCATGTCCATGCCGATCTTCCACCCCTTGCTGTTGGTGTAGCGGAAGCGTCCCCAGCCGCTGATGTCGTTGTCTTCGATCACCACGTCGTGCGCGCCGGGCATCAGGCGGATCGCGTCCTGCTGCGCGCCTTTCAGCGTGAAGCCGCGCACGATCACATACGGCGCGCTGATCGTGATGTTCGCTTGCGCGGCGTCCCCGGCATCCAGCACCGCGCCGGCGCCGTCATAGAGCACATAACCGCTCGCGCTGCCGCCCTCGGAGATCCTCAAGGTGTTTCCGCTGGCGACCTTGACGGTGCGCGCGATCGGAAAGCGCTCGCTCCACGTGGCCGCGGAGAGCCGATGCCCGCCGACCTCGATCTCGTATCGGGTTCCAGGCTCGAGCTGTACGAGACTGCCGCGGCACTCCTTGTCGCGCGCGTCGTACCAGAGCGGCAGGCCTTCGCGCCACGTGGCTTCGCCGGCTTTGCGGAATTGAATTGTGCAGCCGGCCGCGCCCGGATCCGCTGGCGGCGTCCAGTAGATGCCGAGCGATTCGAAGGTCGGCACGGCGCGCGGCTCGTGCGCGAGCGCGGGCAGCGTGAAAAGAGCGAGCATAAGGAGCGGGATTCGCATGCGATGCAGCATCGCGCACGCGCTTTCGTGACTTCTATCGCGCGCCTTGTCCCATCGGCATCAAGGCTGTCGGAAAGACACCGACAGGCGTGTCGATAAATCGCTACACGCTTGAACAAAAAGCGGAAATTTGGATGGCGAAGCATCATCGAGCCGCCTATACTTCGTCGCTCTACAGGGACCAACGCACTTCATAAAGGGGTACCACATGCGAATCCTCATAGCCGACGACCACCCGATCGTGCGCCATGGCCTGAAGCAGATGCTCGCTTCCGATCCGGCCGCCACCGTGGTCGGCGAAGCGACCAACGGCGACGAAGCCCTCGAGCTCGCGCGCAAGGTCGAATGGGACATGGCGATCTTCGATTTCTCCATGCCCGGCCGCAGCGGACTCGATCTGCTCGGCGACATCAAGAAGGAATTTCCAGGCAAGCCGGTGCTGATCCTCAGCATGCATTCGGAAGACGTGCATGGCTCGCGCGTGCTGCGCGCCGGCGGCGCGGGCTACATCACGAAGGACAGCGCGCCGCAGGAGCTCTCCACGGCGGTGCGCAAGGTGGCGAACGGCGGCAAGTACGTGTCCGCGTCGCTGGCCGAGATCCTGGCGAGCGAATGCTCCTCCGATCCGCAGAAGTCGCTGCACGAGAAGCTTTCCGATCGCGAGTACCGCGTCATGTGGCTGCTCGCCACCGGCAAGCAGATCAGCGAGATCGCGCGCGAGATGGGCCTTTCGCCGAGCACGGTGAGCACGTATCGCACGCGCATCCTGCGCAAGCTCGGCCTCACCAGCAACGCGGCGCTGGTCCACTACGCCGTGCGGCACCAGCTCGTCGGGTGATCGTGTCCGAAGCCGCGACCGAAGCTGCAAGCACGGCGCGCGGCGCTGCCGTGCCGGAGCCGGTTTCCGCCGAGGTCGCAGCCGACACCACGCCGCAGGCGAAGATCCTGCTCGTCGACGACGAGCCGAAGAGCCTGTTCGCGCTGCAGGAGCTGCTCTCCACGCTCGGCCAGAACCTGATGATCGCGCAGTCGGGCGAAGAGGCGCTGCGCCTCGCGCTGAAGAACGACTTCGCGGTGATCCTGCTCGACGTGCGCATGCCCGGCATCGACGGCTTCGAGACGGCGCGGCTGATCCGCAGCCGGGAGCGCTCGCGGCTCACGCCGATCATCTTCCTCACCGCGGCGGCCGACGAGATGAGCTCGATGTTCCGCGGCTACGAGGTCGGCGCGGTCGACTACCTGCAGAAGCCGGTGGTGCCGGAGATCCTCAAGTCGAAGGTCTCGGTGTTCGTCGAGCTGCATCGCAAGAGCGAGCGGCTGCGCGAATCGGAGGAGAAGCTGCGCCGGCTCGCGGCCCACTTGATCAGTGTGCGGGAAGAGGAAAGAGCCCATATCGCGCGCGAGATCCACGACGAGCTGGGGCAGGTCCTCACCGGCCTGAAGATGGAGGTCACCTGGCTCGCCAAGCGCCTGCGCGAGAAGCCGCTCATCGAGAAGACCGACTCGATGTGCAAGCTGATCGACACCACGGTGCAGACGGTGCGCAAGATCGCCACCGGCCTGCGGCCTGAGATGCTGGACGACATGGGGCTCATCGCCGCGGTCGCCTGGCAGGCGAAGGACTTCCAGAAGCGCACCGGCATCCGCTGCCGCGCCAAGCTGCCGCCGGAGAGCAAGTTCGACATGGAGATCTCCACGGCGCTGTTCCGCATCTTCCAGGAGATCCTCACCAACGTCGCGCGCCACTCGCGGGCGACCCGGGTGGACATCGAGCTCGACGTGAACGAGCAGCGCGCCCGCATGGTCGTTGCGGACAACGGCGTGGGCATCCCGAGCAGCGACCTCAAC
>DATDCR010000006.1:0-14122 GCA_036524215.1 Burkholderiales bacterium | reverse complement strand
CGTGCATGGCGAGATGGCGAAGGAAGCGAAGGGCCGGCTCTTCATCGAGATGAGCACCGTACGTCCCGAGGTTTCGCAGGCCGTCTCAACTATGGTGAAGCGTGCGGGCGGCGCATACGTCGAGTGCCCGGTCGGCGGCACGGTCGGGCCGGCGAAGGAAGGGAAGCTCTTCGGCTTCGTCGGTGGCGACGCCGCGGACGTGGCGCGGGCGCGGCCGCTCCTCGAGCAGATGTGCCGGCGCTTCGAGCACGTCGGGCCGGTCGGCGCCGGCGCGAGCATGAAGCTCGCCATCAACCTGCCGCTCATCGTGTACTGGCAGGCGCTCGGCGAGGCACTTTCGCTCGTCAAGCACCTGGGACTCGAGCCGCAGCGGCTGATGGACATCCTCGCCGACACTTCCGGTGCGCCGAACATGATGAAGAACCGGGCCCCGACCGTAGCGGCGGCACTCGCCGGCAAGGAGAGCGCGGTGACGGTGAACATCGACACGCTGAAGAAGGACCTCGCGGAAATGGTCGCCGAGGCGCACGCGCACGGCTTCAGCGCGCCGGTCACCGAGCGCGCGCTCGAATGCTACGAGCGCGCCTCGCGTGCCGGCCTCGGCGCGAAAGACTGTACGGCGATTCCTGTTAACTGGGGCTTAAAGCCGCAGAAGCTTTAGGGCATTACCGCCAGCGATGAGCTGCTTGTCGCCGTCAGAGAGCCCGGGAATCCGGTTGACGGTGGCGAGCGGATCGTCGAGGCCCATGTCGAAGCAGTAGTCGCTGCCGAGCGTGACGCGATCGGCCCCGACGAGCTTCACCAGGTTGCCGTTGATGCGGTCGTCGTGGCCGATGGTGTCGTAGGTGAAGCGCCGCAGGTACGCACTCGGCGGCTGCTTCATGTGCTTCAGCTCCGGCCGCACCTTGGTGCCGTGGTCCCAGCGGCCGATCAGCCAGGGGAAGGTGCCGCCGGCGTGCGGCAGGTTCACTTCCAGCTTCGGGAAGCGATCCATCACGCCGCCGAATATGAGGTGCGCGACGGCGATGCCGGTGTCGTACGGGTTGCCGCAGAGATTCTTCAGGTAGTACTTCCTGGTGCGGTCCTGGCCGATCGTGTCGACCGGGTGCAGGAAGATCGGCCAGCCGAGCTCCTCGCACTTCGCGTACACGTCCCAGAAGCTCTTGTCGTCGAGCTCGGCGCCGTTGACATTGGTGGCGAGGTACATGCCCTTCATGCCGGGCAGCTTCGCCGCCCGCTCGAGCTCCTTCACGGCGGCCTTCGAGTCCTGCATCGGCACCATCGCGAAACCGATCAGGCGATGCGGATGCTTGCGGTGCGCGGCGGCCGCGGCATCGTTGAATGCCTGGCTGAGCGCGAGCCCGAGCCCCGGCGAGCACCAGTACACCATCGGCGTGGTGAGCGAGAGCGCGTGCACGTCGACGCGCCGCTTGTCCATCTCCTCCACGCGCTGGTCGACGACGACGAAGCGCTCGTCGAACGCGTTGGTGATGGTTTTTGCCTTGATGCGATAGCCGCCGCCGGCGATGCGCTCGAGGGCGCCGTCTTCCTTGGGGGCTTCCTTTTCGAAGACCCGGAGCCATTCCTCCGGATACCAATGGGCGTGAATGTCGACGGTGCGCATCAGTTATGATGACACGCACGGAGGAAAACAATGCGAATCATCGGTTTGCTGTTTTGCATGGCCGTCGCCGCGGCGGCCACGGCGCAGGACTACCCCACCAAGCCGGTCCGGATCATGGTCCCCTACGCACCCGGCGGCGCCACCGACATCATCGCGCGCATCGTGGCGAACGAGCTCACCAAGTCCATGGGCCAGAGCTTCATCGTCGAGAACAAGCCCGGCGCGAACGGGAACCTCGCGATGGAAGCGACGGTCAGGGCCGCGCCCGACGGCTACACGCTGCTGGTCGGCAACGTCTCCACCAACACCATCAACGAGAACATCTACGCCAGCCAGATGAGCTTCAAGCCTTCGCGCGACCTCGTCGGCGTGACCAAGCTGGTCGAGATCCCGCACATCGTGGTCGCGCACGCCGGCTTCGCGCCGAACAGCATCGCCGAGCTGATCGCGGCGGCGAAGAAGGAGCCGGGCAAGATCAACTTCGCTTCGGTCGGCGTCGGCAGCTATCCGCACCTCGACATGGAGCGCCTGATGAAGGCGGCCGGCATCGAGATGACCCACGTGCCCTACAAGGGCGGCGCCGGCCAGGCGATCCCCGCCATGATCTCGGGCGAAGTGCAGGTCGCGTTCCTCAACATGGCCTCGCTCCTGCCGCACATCAAGAGCGGCCGGCTGAAGGCGCTCGCCGCCGTGCCGGCGACGCGCCTGCCCGAGCTGTCGAACGTGCCGACGCTCGCCGAGCAGGGCTTTCCGGGTATCGGAACGAATGCCTGGCAGGGCATGTTCGCGCCGGCGGCGACGCCCAGGCCGGTGGTCGACAAGCTCTACAACGCCGTCGCTTCGGCGCTGAACCGGCAGAAGGACGATCTTGCGAAGAAGCTCATGACGGTGGAGGTCTCGAAGTCGCCGCAGGAGTTCACCGAGCTCGTGCGCCACGAGACGCAGGGCTGGGGCGATTTTTTGCGCGAGGCGAAGATCAAGATAGACTAGGCCCGCAAGGCTGAACGAAGGGGGAAACGGCATGACCGCGTGGATGCTCGAAACGATCGGACTGCTCGTGACGACGGTGGGCGCCCTGTTTGCGTTCCTGCACCTGCATCGCAGCTCGCGCAGCATGGCCGACGTGACCATTCCCCCGGAATTCGCCCCGCTCGTGCGCGACCGGCGCCTGCTCATGATCACGCTCGCGCTCATGTCCGGCTGGTTCGTGGTCCAGTACGTCGGCCTGATCCTGATCTAGCCTGCGTTTCGCTTTTCCCCTGGTTGCTCTTGCGCTCGCCGCCTGCGCGGCGTCGCCGCTTTCGCGCGAGCGCATCGCGGAGATCGTCGCCGACCCGCAGCGCAGCGCCGCCGACCGCACCAACGACCAGCGGCGCAAGCCGGTCGAGATGCTGGCCTTCATCGGCGTGCGTCCCGGGATGCACGCGGTCGACATCAGCGCCGGCGGCGGCTACACCGCCGAGCTGATTGCGCGCGCCGTGGGACCGAAGGGCCGCGTGTACGCGCAGAGCGCGAAGCCGTCGCCGCGGCTCGTCGATCGCGTGGAATCGCTGCCGAACATCATCGTCCTGGCGCGCAAGCTCGAAGACCCGATCCCGGGGGAAGTCAGCGCGCTGGATCTCGCCACGCTGATGTTCAATTACCACGACTTTTCGCAGGTCGACCGCAGCGCCATGAACCGCGCGGTGCTCAAGGCCTTGAAGCCTGGCGGCCTATACGTGATCGCCGACCATTCCGGCCGGCCGGGCACCGGGATTTCGGAATCGCGCACCCTGCACCGCATCGAGGAAGCCTTCCTGCGCAAGGAAGTCGAAGCCGCCGGCTTCCGGCTCGCCGAGGAAGGAAGCTTCCTTCGCAACCCCGGCGACCCGCGCGACCGCGAGACGCCGGAGCCGGCGCAGCCGAAGGACGAGTTCGTCCTGAAGTTCGTGAAGCCCTAGGCTTTAGATGCGGTGGCCGACGCCGCCGACGATGCCCTTGACGCTCACCACTTCGGTGTCTTCCAGCGCCTGCAGGCCGTGCGGCACGTTCGGCGGCAGGTGCGCCACTTCGCGCGGCCCCAGCTCGTAAGTCTCGCCGCCGATCTTCATCCGCACGCGGCCGGAGAGCAGCATCAGCACCTGCTCGTGCGGATGCGCGTGCTCATTCGCGCCCTCGCCCGCCTTGAAGCGAAGCAGCCCGACTTCCACCTGCTCGCCCGTGACGAGGCTGCCGAAGGCCTTCGAGTGCTTCGGCGTCACGTACTCTTTCTTCAGGGAATCGAATCGATAGACCGGCATGGCTCTTAAATAGGGACAGACCCCATTTTTCTCATTTGCGAAAAATAGGGTCTGTCCCTATTTAGCTTTGGTGCCGTGCAAGCCCGACGAGGCGTCCTTGCACGTAAAGAACACGCAGTCCTTCGCGCCGTCGTTCTTCGCCTGGTGCACCTTGTTCGCGGGTACGTAGAACGCCTGGCCGGGTCCGCCCTTGTGCCATCTGCCGTCGAAGTTCATCTCGAGCTCGCCCTCGAGGATGAAGATCCACTGCTCGTTCGGATGCGAGTGAGGCTCGGAAGGCTGGCCGGCGGGATAGCGCATCAGCGCGACGATCATGCGCTCGCCTTCGACGCAGGCGCCGAACACGGGCGAGTAATCCGGCCCGCCCATCACGCGGTTCACGTTGTGCATGTCGAACAGGTACTCACCCGGTCGGGCGAGCTTGGCGCCTGGGGTTCTCGCCTCGTTCATCGGATGACTCCTACTCCTTCAGCGCGGCATTCACCTTGGGCATCACCTGCTCGGCCATCAGCTGCATGGAGCGCCTGGCGAGCTTCGGGTCGACCCAGTCGTGGCAAGGGTAATACAAGGTGCCGAACGGTCCCACCTTCTCGCGAAAGGCGAGGATCTGCTCGACCACGCTGTTCACCGTGCCTGCAATCACCAGGCGCGGCGTCATGGTGTCGGCGGTGATGGACGAATCGGGCTCGTTCTGGTCGAGCTTGAAGAGGTTGCCGCGGTTGCCGGCGCCGACCAGCTTGCGGATCAGCTGCTTGAAGTAGAAGTGATACGGACCTTTGGAGCCGTGCCCGTATTCCTTCGCGGTCTTCTCGTCGTCGGCGACGAAGATCGACTTGGCGACGCGCCAGTCTTCGCCTTTTCCGTCGGGACGGCCTTCCTTGTATTTCGGCCAATGGCTCGCCACCCACTCCGGCAGCAGGAAGTTGGCGGAGATCGGCGTCCAGCCGCGCTTCGCGGCTTCGGTCACGCCCTTTGAATGCGGCGCGACGGCGGTGACGACGATCGGCGGATGCGGCTTCTGGTAGGGCTTGATGATGAAGCCCTGCCCGATCTCCGGGATCTGCGTGTTCTCGGTGGTGACGTGGAAATACTGGCCCTGCAGCTTGTACGGCGGCTCGCCCTTCCAGATGTCGAGCACCATGTTGATCGACTCGAGGAAGATGGCGTTGCGATCCTTCTTGTAGTTGCCGAACACTTCGGCGTCGGACATCAGGCCGCCCGGGCTGATGCCGAAGATGAAGCGGCCCTTCAGCATGTGGTCGAGCATCGCGACCTGCGCCGCGATCGCCGCCGGGTGCGAGTTCGGCATGTTGACCGTGCCGCTGCCGAGCACGATCTGCTTGGTCTCGCTGGCGACGCTGGCGAGGAACATCAGGCACGAGGTGACGTTCTCGGCGAGGTCGGTGACATGCTCGCCGACCAGCGCTTCCTTGTAGCCGAGCTTGTCGGCGAGCAGGATCGCCTCGCGGTCCTCGACGTAGGTCTCGTGCGGCTGCCGCGTCGGCGGATGCAGCGGCATCATGAACGTCCCTAGTTTCATCCGTTCTCCACGGTTTCAACGCGCCCGCTGCGGGCGGATTTGATGATGGCCTCCAGCGCCGAGATGTTGGCGATCATCTCGGACTGCGGCACCGGGTAAGGCGCCCGGCCGGCGACATCGTCGGCGAAGGCCTCGAGGTTGGCGAGCACGGCAGGCGACGGCTGAAACTCCCTCACCGTCTTCTGCTCGCCCCGCGTCTTCACCGTGAGCACCCAGCCTTGCGGCGCTTCCGGATGGTTCTTGTCGCGCACCTCGGCCCAGCCATGGCTGCAATACACGGCGAAGCGGCCGTCGAAGGGCGTGGCGAGCACGGCGCCGAGAAGCGCGTTGGCCCCGCTCTTGTACTCGAGCAGCATGCCGAGCGTATCCCCGTTGGCCATCTCGCTGCCGAGCGTCTTCACGCAGGCGAACGCGCGCGCCGCCGGCCCGAAGACGCCGATCGAGAGGTCGAGCAGGTGGATGCCGGTCGCGGTGAGCGGGCCCGCCGGCGCCTCCTTCTCGGAAAAGCGCCAGTTGGTCGGCTTGAGCTTGAGGAACTTGTCCTGCTTGAAGTTGGCCTCGATCTGCAGCGGCGTGCCGAGCTCCCCGGACTTGACGATCTTCATCAGCTCCTGGATCGGCGGCTCGAAGCGCTTCTCGTGGCCCACGGCGAGCTTCACCTTGTTGCGGTTGCAGGCCTCGACGGCGCGCAGCACATCCGCCCGGTTCAGCGACAGGGGCTTCTCGCAGAAGACATGCTTGCCCGCGTTTGCGCTCTGCACGATCTGGTCGGCGTGCTGCGAGTGCGGCGTGCAGAGCACCACCGCGTCGACGTTCGGGTCGCGCAGCGCGTCCTCCAGGTTCTCGGAGAACGGCAGGCCGTGCTGCTTCGCGAAGATCTCCTCGTGCTCGGCGCCGATGTGCGCGGCGGCGCGCGCCACCTTGAGCTTGGGGCTCTTCTCGGCGAGCGGCACGATGACGCGGCCCCACCAGCCGAGGCCGACCACTGCGATCTTGACGGGTGCTGCGTTGGCTATGGTCATGGGCGGCGTATTTTGCCGTGCCGCCGGCGATCTTCGGCGCTCACCAGCGAAACGTCGAGCAACCTGGCCTGCGGGTCACTCCGAATCGATCGGCAGCGCGATGGCCTTCTTCAGCCGCGCCGATTTGTCGAACGCCTTGGTCAGCATCAGGCGGTTGTGGGCCTCGACGGCGGTGGCGTGCTGGGTCGGCAGGTCCATGCAGATGCGGTTCAGCCACTGCTCGGTCTCCTCGCGCATCGGCCCGCGCAGCTCGCCGAGCACCATGTCGCCGGGCGGGTAGCTGCCGAGGAAGTCCACGCGCCGCACGCGATCGGGGGCATAGCCCTCGCCGCTCTCCTTCGTCGTGGCGAGCACGATGTCGCGATGCGTGTCGTCGATGGTCAGCACGCCGTCGGTGCCGGTGATGCCGACTTCCAGGCTGTACACCGCGCCGGGCCAGACGACCGGCAGCGCCCACGAGATCACCGAGTGGTAGAGCGATCCATCTTCGAAGATGATCGTCCCGGCCGTCGCGTCGATCCCCTTGCACAGCGGCCCGAGCGCCTTGTCGACCGAGCGCGCGAAGATCTCGACCGGCTTCTTCGCCTCCATCATCCACATCACGACATCGAGCGCGTGGGTGCCGGAGATCACCATCGGCGAGATCTTCGACGGGTCGTTGGTGCGCTTGTAGTTGTCGAGCGCGACCAGGCGGTTCATGAAGGCGCGCGAGGTGACGAGCGACACGTCGCCGAGCGCGCCGGTGCGCACCTTCTCCTTCGCCGAGAGCCATTTGCGCCGGAACCGCTGCGTGTAGCCGACGACGGCATCGACTTTCCCGGCCTGGATCTTCCTTAATACTCTTTCAGAGTCGGCGAGCTCGGTTGCCAGCGGTTTTTCAATCATCAGCGAAAGCTTGCGATCGACCGCCGCGAGGATCGGCTCGACGTGCAGGTGCTCGTCGGTGGAGATGATCGCCGCCGTGACCTCGGGGCGCTTCAGCAGCTCGTGAAAATCGCTGGTGACGAAATCGGCCTTGCAGGCGTCGCCGACGAGCTTCGCGCGCTCGGGCTTGATGTCGGCGACGCCGATGAAGTCGACCTGCGGATGCCGCGCCGCCACCTCGCCGCGGAAGAGACCCACCCGCCCGGCCCCGACGATGGCGAGGCCGATGCGCTTAGGCTGCTTTCTCAAGCGTCCTCTTGAGCGGCAGCGACACGGGCTGGTTGGTTTCGGCGGACCGGTCGGCGGCGATGTAGACCTCCATCACCATGCGCGCGTGCTCGGGCTTCACCATCACCTCGCGGTCGTGCACCACCGCCTCGAGGAAGTGGATCGTCTCCGGCGCCATCGGGCCGGCATAGGTGTGCTCGACGAACTCGCCCGGCATGGTGGACATCGGCAGCTGCATGCCCTTCTGCACGGTGTTCACCATCACGTCCTTGTGGCTGTCGTCGACCATGATCGCGCCCTCGGTGCCGACCATCTCGATCCAGGTGGTCGAGAAGTTCGGGTAGCCGAGCGGCAGGCTCCAGCCGCCGCCGACGACGACCGACATGCCGTTGTCCATCGTCACCATGAGCCACTGCTGGTCCGGCACATCGCCGCCGCCGGACATCTCCTTCATCGCGCCGTAGTTCACCTGCGAGTACACGCGGACCGGCTTCGCCGGCTCGAGGCACCAGAAGATGAAGTCGAGGTCGTGCGTGGCTTCCATCGCGGCCGGCGAGAGCTTGCTGCGTCCGCTGATCTTCGTGCCCAGCATGCGCGTGATGTGGCGCGAGACCAGCGCCGTCACCGGTCTTCCGATGGTGGCGTCGCGGATGCACTTGCGCACGTAGGCGAACTTCGGGTTGAACCGCTGCGAATAGCCGATCGTGAACTTGAGCTTCTTGTCGCGCGCGATCTTGATCAGCTCGTCCGCTTCGCCGAGCGTCATGGCGATCGGCTTCTCGAGGAAGACGTGCTTGCCGGCGGAGAGGAAGTCCCTGGCGATCGGATAGTGCGTCGCCTCGGGCGTCGCCGAGACGTAGACCGCCTCGATGTCGGGCTTTTTCAGGAGCTCGTGATAGTCGCCCACGGCCGAGGCCGGGTTGAGCTTCTGCTTGAGCTCGGCGAGGCGCTCCGCGCGCGTCTCGGCGAGATGCAGGCTCTTCACGAGCGCGTGGCTCGCCAGCGTCTGGGCGCGGATGCCGCCGCACCACCCGGTTCCAACGACTGCGACACCGATCGGTCTCATGGGTTTACCTTGATGTTGGCCTCTTTGATGAGCTTGCCGTACTTGTCCATCTCGGCCTTGATGAAGCGGCCGAATTCCTCGGGCGAGCTGCTCACCGCGACGACGCCAAGGTCGGCGAACTTCTTCTTCACGTCGGGATCGGCGAGCGCCTTGACCGTGTCCTGGTGCAGCTTGGCGACGATCGGACGCGGCGTGCCGGCCGGGAAGAGAACGCCCCACCAGTTGAGCGCGACGAGCCCCGGGACATCCACATTGCACATCGGCAGCTCCGGCAGCAGCTCGAACTTCTCCGCGCCGGTGAGGCAAAGCGCGCGCAGCTTGCCCCCGCGCACGTGCGCCATCGCGGGCAGCGTATCGGAGAAGATGAAGTTGATCTGGCCGCCGAGCAGATCCTGCACCGCCAGCACGCCGCCCTTGTAGGGCACCTCGACGGCGTTCGCCTTGGTAAGGTTCTTCAGCATCTCGCTCGACAGGTGCGAGATGGAGCCCGGGCCGCTCGTGCCGTAGTTGAGCTTGCCGGGATTGGTCTTCGCGTAGGCGACGATCGAGGTGAGGGACTTGAACGGCGCGTCGGAGCGCACGACCAGCACATTCGGCCCGGCGGAAATCTGCGACACCGGGATGAAGTCCTTCTCGACGTTGTAGGGCACCTGCGAGAGCAGCGGATTGATCGCCACCGGGCCGCTGTTGCCGATCATGAAGGTATAGCCGTCGGCCGGCTGCCGCGCGGTGTATTCCGTGCCGATGGCGCCGGCGGCGCCGGGCTTCGACTCGACGATGACCTGCTGGCCCCAGAGCTCGGCGAGCTTCGCGCCGAAGACGCGCGCCATCAGGTCGGAGCTGCCGCCCGGCGGGTAGGTGACGATCAGCCGCACCGGCTTGGTCGGGTACTGCTGCGCCAGCGCGTTTGCGCAGACGAGGGCGAGCGCCCAGATGAGCTTCTTCACGGTTTCCTCCTCCTTAGTTTTCTATGCGCATTTCCCTGATCACCGGGCGGAACTGCTCGACCTGGCGCTTGAGGATCGCGTCCTGCTCGGCCGGTGACGAGCCGACAGGCTCGGCACCGATGTCCTTCAGCCGCTTCGCCGTCTCGGGGTGGCGCACGGCGGCGAGGGTCTCCTTCTGCAGCCGGTCGATCACGCTGCGCGGCGTCTTCGCCGGCGCAAAGATGCCGTTCCAGCCGTCGGCCTCGAGGATCGGGAAGCCCTGCTCGCGCGCCGTCGGCACCTCCGGCAGGTCCGCGATGCGCTTCGACGCATTGGTGGCGAGCGCCTTGATCTTGCCCGCCTTGATGTCGGCGAGCGACGAGGAGAGCTGGTCGCCGCCGACGTGCAGCCGGCCCGCGATCAGCTCCTGCTTGAGCGGCGCGGCGCCCTTGTAAGGCACGTGCGTCATTTCGATGCCGGTCTGCTTCGACAGTGCTTCGCCCATGACATGCATGAAGGAGCCCGGCCCGGTCGAGCCGTAGGTGTACTTGGTGCCCTTGTCACGCTTCACGAGCTCCACGAGCTCGCGCAGGTCCTTCGCCGGCAGCTGCGCGCTCGCGGTGATGACGAGCGGCACGAACACCGCGATCGAGACGCCGGCGAAATCGCTGTCGATGTTGTACATCGCGCGGTTCTGCACCGCGGCCGCGACCGAGGCCATCGGGAAGGTGATGTTGTGCATGAGGATGGTGTAGCCGTCGGGCGCCGCCTTCGCGACTTCGGCCGCGCCGATCTGTCCGCCGGCGCCGCCCTTGTTCTCGACGAGCACGGGCTGGCCGACGGCTTCCTGCATGCGCTGCCCGACGAGGCGCGCGACGATGTCCGTGGTCCCGCCCGCCGGGAACGGCACGATCAGGCGGATCGGCTTCGAGGGAAACGACTGCGATTGGGCGGCAGAGCTGACTAAAGCTGCGGCAAGCAGCGCGAACAGCCTCATGGTCCCTCCTCGTCCTCCGTGGTGGGCGCCTAGTTTAGCAAGGCGCTCAGGCCGTCATAGAGGAGTTTCGTTCCCGTGGCGAAGAGCAGGAGGTGCACGACGCGGTAGAAGGTGCGCGGCTCCATCCGCTTCTGCAGCCACACGCCGACATAGATGCCGGCGATGCCGACCGGCACGAGAAGCGCGGAGGTGGCGAGGTTGCGCGCGTCGAAAAGCCCGAGCCACAGGTAGGGCACGATCTTGGCGTAGTTCATGGTGGCGAAGAAGACGAGCGACGTGGCGATGAACGTGCTCTTCTCCAGGCGCAGGGGCAGCAGGTAGACCATCATCGGCGGGCCGCCGGAGTGCGTGACGAAGCTCGTATAGCCCGAAAGCGCCGACCAGAACCATCCGGCCTTGTTCGACGGCAGGCCGCGCGGCGCCTTCCTCGGCATGTAGCTGAAAGCGAGGAAGCCGAGCGCGATCGAGCCGAGCAGGATGCGGATCCAGGCGTCGCTCAGCCAGCGGAAGGTGAGCGCGCCCGCCACGCAGCCGATGAGGCCGCCGCCGACGATGCGTCGCACGACCGCACGGTCCCATTTCCACAGGTAGGCGCGGATGCCGAAGATGTCCATCACGCACAGCACCGGCAGCATGATGGCCGCCGCGGTGAAAGGCGAGATCACCATCGACAGCATCGGCGTCGACACGCCGCCCGCGCCGCCGCCGAGCCCGGCCTTGGAGATTCCGGTGAGCAGCACCGCCGTCACGCCCAGGATCCAGAACCAGGGATCGGCGATGAGCGCCAAGCTAGCCTATTTCTTGCGGCCGAACTTCCCGATCAGCGTCGCCTTGGCGATGGTGTTTCCGTTCACCATGTAGCCGGCGAGCGAGGGGCTCGCGCCGGAGACGTCGAGCTTCTCGGTCTTGAGTGCGTAGAGCGTGAACACATAGCGATGGGGCTTGTGGCCGACCGGAGGGCACGGGCCGCCATAACCCGGCGCACCGAAATCGGTATTCACCTGGACCGCGCCGGCCGGCAGCCCCGAGCCGTCGGCGCGGCCTGCATCTTTCGCCAGGCCGTTCAGATGCGCCGGAATGTTGACCACTAGCCAGTGCCACCAGCCGGCGCCGCCGGTCGGCGCATCCGGATCGTGGACCAGCAGGGCAAAGCTCTTCGCCTCCGGCGGCGCGCCGGACCAGCTCAAGGCCGGCGAAAGGTTCTTGCCCGAGCAGCCGAAGCCGTTGAACACCTGCTCCGTCGCGATCGGCCCGCTCGCGCGGAAGTCAGGGCTCCTCAGGCTGAACTTGGCGCGCGCGGGTCGCGCCGCGGAGCGTTTGCGTGCCGGCATGGCTCATTCCCCTTTGACGAACCTGGCGGGCGATTCTAGCTCCGCCGGATTCCGGAGAACGAGCCACACGCGAATGCATCTCGCTACTGCGGCTTGATGTTGGCCTTCTTGATGAGCTCGCTGTTCTCCTGGATCTCCTTCGCCACCATGTCGTCGAAGTCCTTCACCGATCCGGTGAGCGGGTCGCAGCCGAGCTTCTTGATCTGCGCCGTGACCTCCGGCGACTCGACGACGGAAGTGATGTCGGCGTTCAGCTTTTCGACGATGGCGCGCGGCGTCTTGGCCGGCACGAGCGCGCCGACCCAGAAGTTGTACGACGCGTTCTGGAAGCCCTGCTCCTCGAGGGTCGGGATGTTGGGCATCAGCGCGCTTCTTTTGGGAGAGCTCGTTGCGAGCGCGAGCACCTTGCCGCCGTCGACCATCTTCTTCGCCTGGAAGACGAGGGCGAAGTAGCAGTCGGCGCGGCCGCTGATCACCTCGGTGAGCGCCTCGCCGACGCCCTTGGTGTGGACGTTGACCACGTCCGGAATGCCGGCGGAGAAGCGAAAGCGCTCGAACGCCATGTGCGTCGCGCTGCCGATGCCGGCGTCGGCGCAGACCAGCTTGCCGGGATTGGCTTTCGCCGCGCCGACGAAGTCCTTGATGGTCTTGTACTTCTCCGGGTGCACGACGAGCACGGTCGGGATCGTGGCCACCATGGCGACCGGCTGCAGCTCGCTCGTCTTCATGACGTCGGGCTGCAGCAGCGGCGACACGGTGAACGCCGAGGCGTACATCATGATGAGGTGGCCGTCGGGCTCCGAATTGGCCACGTACTTGGCGCCGACCAGGCCGCCCGCGCCGAGCTTGTTCTCGACGATCACGGTCTGGCCCCATTTCTGCTGCAGCTTGTCGGCCAGGATGCGCGCCATCGTGTCCGACGCGCTGCCCGGCGTCACGCCGGAGACGAACGCCACGCGCTTCGTCGGGAACTGCTGCGCGTGCGCCGCCATCGAGAGGGCCGCACCGAGCACGAGTACCAGAAGTCTCTTCATGTCCATCCTCCTATAGTTTTGGTAATCCGAACTGCCCGGCGAGCCAGTCCGCCGTGCGGCTCCGATAACGATACGGACGGTTGTTGGCATTGTGCCCGCCGTCCTCGACGACCATCAGCTCCACCGGCCCGGCGACGCTGCGCGCGAGCTGCTCCGCGTGCGACGCCGGCACCAGCCGGTCCTGCCGTCCGGTGACGACGAAGATCGGGCAGGTGATGCGCTTCGCCGCCTCGACCATCGTCAGCTCCCGGGTCTTCTCCCGCGCCTCCTTTTCCGTGGCGGAATGCGAGCGCACGCGGAACGTCTCGCGCGTCAGCTCCGGCAGACCGTCCCAGATCTTGTTCCACTCGAAAGGCCCGGAAAGCGCGATGCAGGCCTTGATGCGCTTCTCGTAGGCGGCGGCACGCGGCGAATAGTAGCCGCCGAGGCTCACGCCCCAGATGGCGATGCGCTTCGCATCGAGGTCGCTCCTTTGCTCGATCCAGTCGCATACCGCGTGCGCGGCGCGCTCGTAGTCGCCGCAGATCGGGATCTCGTACTCCGCCTCGCCCTGCCCCGGGCCGTCGATGGCGAGAGTGGCGATGCCGCGGGCGAGGAACGGCTCCTCGTAGGCGTGCAGCTCCTCTTTGGTCGAATCGAGCCCCGGCGCCATGATCAGCACCGGGCCCGAGCCGCGCAGCACGCCGAAGATCGTCTTGCCCTCGAACGGGATGGCGACGCGCTTGCCCGGATACGGCCGCGAATGCGCGACGCCGTCGCGGTAGCACTCCACCGCCTTCATGTGCGCCGCGCGCATCTGCTCACTGTCCTGCACGAAGACGAACTTGGCGAAGTGGTAGTAGATGCCCGCGCGGATCAGGTGCTCGCTGGCGGTGAGCTTGTAGCCCTCCTTGAGACTTTCCCTCCCCAACGCTTCGTGAACCGCGGCTCGTCGCGACCACGCCTCGCACCAGTCGTCCCAGCGCTCGAGCGAGCCGGTGACGTCCTCGAAGTCGGCGAGCAGCACGCCGTTGGAGACGAACCGCGGCGCCCAGTGCGAGATCGCCGACTGGACCTTTGCGTCCTTAGCCATGAGACCTTTTCATGAAACGCGAGACGCTATAGCCCAAGCCGGCGGCAAGCAATAGGAGGATCGCGATGCCCGCGAGCCA
>DATDCR010000005.1:0-1745 GCA_036524215.1 Burkholderiales bacterium | reverse complement strand
CAGTTTCTCGAGCATGAAGTCCAGAAGCGGGTCCGGCCGCTTCTCCTTGCCGCGCTCGAGCGCCTCGCCGGCCTTGTCCGGCCGGCCGCTGCGCTCAACGAGCGCGCGCCACAGCCCGGCCCAGTCCGGCTCGCTCATCGCGGCTGCGCGCGAAGATCGGCAGGCAGAACGAGGTCTTGAACGAGTGGCTGCAGGCTGAGCATTGGAAGCGGACGTGAAGTTGCTCGCACTTTACCCCGCGCCCGCGCGAATGCGCGACCGCCAGGGGCGCGCCGCATTGCGGACAGGCGCGCGGCATGGCCACCATTACTTCGAGCCGCGGCACGGGAGAGCCGTCGCGCGCCCGGAAGTCCTCTTCCAGGACGATGACCCGCCGCTCGAACGAAGCGATGCCCCAGTTCTCGAGGTCGCGCAGCAGATCGTCGAAGAAGGCGATGGTCTTGGCGCCCTGCTCCGTCGCCAGGCGCCGGCCGTTCGCCGTGAGCATCGTGAAAGGTGCGGCGGTCGCGTAAGTGAGCTCGCGGCTAAGCGAGCTCGTCAGGGCGGCGACGAGCCCGCGCCCGCGGCTGGCGGCCTTGGTGAAGAACGCCGCCACGCCGAGGCCGCCGAGCTTGTCCAGGCGGTCGGCGTCCTGCACGATCTTGCAGGCATCATTGCAGGATAGTGCATCGTTGTAGAGACCACGCAACGCCTGGGTGACGGATTGAACGTCGTCGGCGGCGAGTCCGGCGGCAGCGAGCATTTCCTCGGCCAGCGCCGCTGCATGCTCCTCCTCGGGCACGTCGCCGTCGTGGTAGAGGCCGCCGTGAAACTTGCCGGCGTCGTGGTATAGCGCGACGAGGCATGGCAGGAATGGATCCACCTCCTCCATCACGGCAAGCCTGTAGGCGATGGCGGCGGTGCGGCGCGAATGCTCGAGCAGGAACTCGGAGGCCGGCTGCTTCGCGCGGCGGTTGAACAGCGCCTCGGACTCGCTCAGCATCTTTTCGATGCGCGCGTGCAGCCCGGGAACATGGGCCTGCAGCGTGTTTCGCACTGCGTTCATCGCCATCGAATGTTAGTCGCGCACTTTCCCGAGTGTTTCAATCAACATTGGAATTGACCTAAGACAACAACGTTTGACCCACCGCAAAGGCAGGGCAGAAAGGCTCGGCAAACATCCCGGGGAGAGGAGGCCTTTGGATCCTGTAGCCCCTATCGGCGAGGTCGTCGAGCTCATAAGAGAGAACGGCGGCGCATCTTTCCAGCTTTGCTATCAATGCGGGATCTGCGACGCGGTGTGTCCGTGGAACCGCGTGCGCAAGTTCAGCATGCGC
Source organism: Burkholderiales bacterium (assembly GCA_036524215.1). Classification (GTDB taxonomy): domain Bacteria; phylum Pseudomonadota; class Gammaproteobacteria; order Burkholderiales; family SG8-39; genus SCGC-AG-212-J23. Next base: position 429 of record DATDCR010000005.1, on the reverse strand, counting down.
AAGATCGTGCGCCAGGCGACCTTCGGGCTGACCGAGATCGAAAACGAGGACATCTGGCGCTGCACCACCTGCGGCACCTGCCCGCAGCGCTGCCCCCGCGGCGTCGACCAGATCAAGCTCGGCGTGTCCCTTCGCAGGATCGCCACCGAATACGGCGCCTTCCCCGATTCCGTCACGCCGATCGTCACCGTGGCCGACAGCCTGCGTGCCGAGGGCAACCCCTTCAACATGGAGCGCGCCAAGCGCGCCGCCTGGAGCGAGGGCCTGCCGGTGAAGCCCTTCACCGAGGGCATGGAGATCCTCTACTTCCCGGGCTGCTATCTCTCCTACGACCCGAGGATGAAGAAGGTGGCCGCCGCCACGGCGAAGATCCTCGAGAAGGCCGGGGTGGACTTCGGCATCCTGGGCGAGAAGGAAGGCTGCTGCGGG
>DATDCR010000004.1:0-3365 GCA_036524215.1 Burkholderiales bacterium | reverse complement strand
GGTAGGTGCCGTGGAAGGCGCTCCAGCGGTGCTTCGGCACGAGATAGTCGCTCGGGCGCGGCGCCAGCTCGGGCACGATCTCGGCCTCGCGCGTGCCACTCGTGATGAGCGGCGGCCGCTGGCCGCTGTCGTGCAGCGTGGTGGCGGTGGTGCCGAGGTCGCCGCGGTGATCGGCGCGCGCGTGCGCGACCATCGCGCCGGCGGCGCGCGCCGCAGCGAGGAGCCGCGCCCCGTTGGCGATCACCGGCGCATAGCGCTGCGGGTCGCGCTCGGCATGCCCGACCAGGAAGTCGAACAGCAGCAGGCAGGTGCGCGCGGGGTCGAGCCGTTCCGTGCCGGCCGCTTCGCTCACCGCGCCGGCCCGAGCACGATTTCGGCCCAGAGCTTTTTCCACTTCGCGCCTTCGTCCAGCGTCACCGCCGGATCGACGAACACGAGCGCGAGCTTCTGCGCGGGGTCCGGCACGCGCAGGTTGGCCGGCACATAGCCGCCCTTCTGCAGGATGACCTGGCCCTCCGGCGAAAGCAGGAAGTCGACAAACAGCGCCGCGGCGCGCGGGTGCGGCGGCTTGCGCACGATGCCGACGCCGTTGGCGCGGCCGATGGCGGGCGCGATCGCGAACCATTCGACCGGCGCGCCCTTTTGCTTCATCTTCTCGGTGCCGTGGCTATAGGTGGTGAGCGCGAGCGGGATCTCGCCCGATGCGACCAGTCCGGCGAGCAGCGTGTGGCCCCGGCGCACCGAAAGACCGTTGGCGCGCGCGATGTCGCGGAACAGGCGCAGCCCGTTCTCCTCGCCCAGGCCCTTGATCACCATCGCGAACCAGTCCTCGTCCTCGGCCTCGATGCCGAGCCGGCCCTTCCAGCGCGGATCCGCGAGCTCGGCCCAGGACTTCGGCAGCTCCTCCTTCTTCACCAGGTTGGTGTTGTAGGACTGCACGAACATGTTGATGCGCGTGCCGACCCAGTGGCCGTGCGGCCGCAGCGCCTGCGTCATGAGGTCCTTGAGGTGCGGCGAGCGCAGCGGCTGCAGGGCGTCCTCGCGATACAACGCCTCGAGCTGCGGCCCGTTGGTCTCGACGACGTCGACCTCGAAGCGGCCCGCGCGCGCCTCGGCCACCGCGCGCTGCAGCACCTTCTCCGAGTTCGCGCGCCAGGTCTTGAGCTTGACGCCGTGGCGGCGCTCGAAGGCCTCCGCGAGGCGCGTCAGGTCCTCCGGCACGAGCGAGGTGTAGAGCAATAGCTCGCTCTCCGCGGGCTGCGGCGCCTGCGCCAGCGCGATCGCCGGCACGAGCAGCAGCCAGGGGAGGAAACGGCTCACAGGCAGGCACTCTACTCCGGCGCTAATTCAGCGGGAAGCGCTCGACCGGCTCGTAGGTCGAGCCCCTCGGCGAGGTGCGCGAGCGGACGAGCAGGAACTCGTGCACCGGCCACTCGAGCGCCGGCAGCGGCGGCAGCGCTTGCGGCGGCCGCGCCTTGCGCAGCAGCGTGATGTGCGCCGCGAAAGGACGCTCCTCGAGCACGAAGTTGTGCGCCTTCAGCGCGGCGTGCAGCTGAAGGACCAATTGAGAAAGGGGTGAAGGCAGCGCGCGCGGACCGACCCACACGATCTTGTTGTGCTTCCAGTATTGCGCCTCGTCGATCGCCAGGGCGTGGCGCGCGACGCCCTGCACGCGCTGTCCGGCGTTATGCGCTTGCGAAGGATCCGCTTCGCCGAGGAAGGCGAGCGTGAGGTGGATGTTTTCGGTGCGCATGGCGGCGCCGCCGGTGTCGCGCATCACGTGGTTTGCCCACTGGCCGAGCGCGTGCGCCGTCTTCCCCGGCGGCCACAACGCGAAGAACAGCCTCACTTGTCGACCAGGTGCCTGCGCGTCAGCCCGGCCAGTGCGGCTTCGCCCGCCTTGTCGAGCGCCTGCGCGATGAGCTCCATCTCGCGCCGGCCGCGGTTCTGCGACAGCTTCCAGCGCGTCTCGATCCGCGTCACCGGGATGCGGAAGTTGACGATGCCGCGCAGCATGCCGCTCACGTAGCGCTCGCTGAGCGCATCGAATTTCGGCAGCCATTGCGGATCCATCGTGGCGACCAGCTTGCGCTGCGAAGCGTGCTTGGCCGCCGGGTCGTCGACGATGACCGGTATGCCGTACGCATGCACCGCCGCGTAGTTCCAGGTCGGCACGCGCTCCTCGTCCTCGTACCAGCGCGGCGAGATGTAGGCGTGCGGCCCCGAGAAGATCACCATCACCTCCTCGTCGAAGAATTCGCGCCATTGCGCGTTGGCCGCGGCCATGTGCATGTCGATGACGAGCTGCCCGCCCTCTTCCTCGACGGTGAGCGGCAGGTGCGAGGCGTGCAGCGTCCCGCCCAGCCCGGTGACAAGCACGGCGAAGCTGTTCGCGCGCATGAACTCGAGGAGCTCGGCGCGGTCCTCGACCTGGTTGTAAGGCGGCGAATACATGCGCTACTCCAGGAGCGCCACGGCCTGCGCGGCGATGCCTTCGCCGCGGCCGATGAAGCCGAGCTGCTCGGTGGTGGTCGCCTTGACGTTCACCATCGCGGGGGTGATGCCGAGGTCCGCGGCGATGTTGCCGATCATGCGCGACATGTGCGGCGTCATGCGCGGCGCCTGGGCGATGATCGTGGCGTCGATGTTCACCACGCGCAGCTTGAGGGCGGCGAGCTTCTCGCCGACGTCGCGCAGCAGCTTGCGGCTGTCGATGTCGGAGTACTTCGCCTCGCTGTCCGGGTAATGCCGGCCGATGTCGCCGAGCGCGGCGGCGCCGAGCAGCGCGTCGCAGATGGCGTGCAGCAGCACGTCGGCGTCCGAGTGGCCCTGCAGGCCCTTGTGGTACGGAATCTCCACGCCGCCGATGATGAGCTTGCGCCCAGGCACGAGCGGATGAACGTCGAAGCCCTGGCCGATTCTCATGCGCGCATGGCGAGGATTGCCGCGGCGATCCTCACGTCCTCCGGATAGGTCACCTTGAGATTTTCGCGGCTGCCCACCACCAGCCGCGGCTTGAGGCCGAGCTGCTCGACCGCGGACGCCTCGTCCGTCACCACGCCCGTGCGGCCGAGCGCCTGCGCGAGGAGCCCGGCGCGGAACATCTGCGGCGTCTGCGCAAGCCACAGCCGCGTGCGGTCCTGCGTCGCGGCGATCCGCTCGACGCCGTTTTCATCGCTGGCACCGCTTTTCACCGTCTCGGCCACCGGCAGCGCGAGGATCGCGCCCACGGCGTCTTTGCCTCCTTCTCTCAACAAGTTCGAGAGATCGTCCTGCGGAAGGCACGGCCGCGCGGCGTCGTGCACCAGCACCCAGTCGTCCGCCTCCACCGTTCCGCTCGCCGCCACGAGGCCGTTGTACACCGA
>DATDCR010000003.1:0-22480 GCA_036524215.1 Burkholderiales bacterium | reverse complement strand
GGTGGTGCCGCAGCTGAAGACCATCACGCTCGGGGGCGCCGTCGCCGGGGTCGGCATCGAGTCCTCGTCGCACCGCTACGGGCTCGTGCACGACACCATGCTCGAGCTCGAGGTGCTCCTCGGCGACGGCCGCGTCGTGCTCTGCACGCCCGACAACGAGCACGCGGACCTCTTCTTCGGCTTTCCCAATTCCTACGGCACGCTAGGCTATGCGCTGCGCGTGAAGGCGCGCACCGTGCCGGTCAAGCCGTTCGTGCGCCTCGAGCATCTCAAGTACGAAGACCCTTCGGCCTTCTTCGGCGCGCTGCGCGAAAGGCTGGATGGCGGCGAGGCCGATTTCGTCGACGGCACGATCTTCTCGCCGCGCGAGATGTACCTGACGCTCGGCCGCTTCGTCGACCAGGCGCCGTGGACGAGCGATTACACCTACGAGCGGATCTACTACCGCTCGATTGCGCAAAGGCGCGAAGACTACCTCAGCGTGCACGACTACATCTGGCGCTGGGATACCGACTGGTTCTGGTGCTCGAAGAACGTGCTGGCGCAGAACGCGCTGATCCGCAGACTGTATGGCAGGAAGCGCCTGGGCTCGCGCACCTACACCAAGATCATGCGCTGGAACAGCCGCGTCGGCATCACCAAGAAGCTCGAGCGCGTGGTCGGCCTGCATTCCGAGTCGGTGATCCAGGACGTCGATATCCCGCTCGCGCGGGCGGCGGAGTTCTTCGACTTCTACGCCGCGCACATCGGGCTGTGGCCGCAATGGACCTGCCCGATCGGGCCGCAGGCCCATTCGGGCAGGTTCTCGCTCTACCCGGTGAAGAGCGAGTGGTACGTGAATTTCGGCTTCTGGGACGTGAAGCGCACGCGCGAGGCGCATCCGCCCGGGCACTTCAACCGCCTGATCGAGCGCAAGGTGATCGAGCTGGGCGGCATCAAGTCGCTCTACTCGGACAGCTACTTTGCGGCGCAGGACTTCGACCGCCAGTACGGCGGCGAGACTTATGCCCGGCTGAAGGCGAAATACGACCCGGGCGGCGCGTTTCCGGCGCTGTACGAGAAGTGCGTCCTGCGCCGCTGAGCGCGTGCTGAATAGAATGCCCGCCATGCGCGCGGCGGTGCTCCTGTGCTTCGTGGCCGGCGCGGCCCTCGCCCAGGCGCCGCACGATCACCAGCATTCGTTCAAGGACGCCGAGCAGTGGGCGCACGTGTTCGACGACCCGTCGCGCGACGGCTGGCAGAAGCCGCACCAGGTGATCCAGGCGCTCGAGCTCGCCCCGGACGCGGTGGTCGCCGACATCGGCGCCGGCACGGGCTATTTCTCGGCGCGGCTGTCGCGCATGTTGCCGAAAGGCAAGGTCTATGCGGTCGATGTCGAGCCCGGCATGGTGCGCCATCTCGTCAGCCGCGCGAAGCGCGAGAAGCTCCTCAACGTGACCGCCGTGCAGGCGACGCCGGATGAAGCGCGGCTGCCGGAGAAGATCGACCTCGCGCTGTTCGTCGACGTCTACCACCATATCGACGATCGCCGGCGCTACTTCGAGGACCTCAGGCGCGCCCTCAAGCCGGGCGGGCGCGTCGCCATCATCGACTTCACCATGGATTCGGACCTGGGGCCGCCGCCGCGCGCGCGCGTGCCGCGCGCGCAGGTGGCGCGCGAGCTCGCCGCCGCCGGTTACGTCCTGGCGGACGAGCCGGACTTCCTGCCGAACCAGTACTTCCTCATCTTCACCGCTTCGGTACAGAGCAAGTAGGCCGCGACGATGGCGAGGGCCGCGGCGATGAGCGGCCAGCCGAGCGGCACGAAGCCGAAAGCGCGCGCCACCGGGCCGAGGTAGGGCAACAGCAGCGCGATCGCGGCGACGATCAGGGTCGACCAGAGCAGAAGCGGGCTCGGCAGGCTGCGCCAGGCCGGCCCCGGTGCGCGCAGGACAAGCACCACGCCGAGCTCCGTGAGCAGCGAAACGACGAACCACGCCGTCTGGAATAGCGCCTCGTCGGCCGCGAACACGTGCAGAAGCAGCCAGAAGGTGAACAGATCGAAGGCGCTGCTCACCAGCCCGAACAGCAGCATGAAGCGGCGCACCTCGCCGATATCCCAGGCGAGCGGCCGAGCGACGCTCGCGGCCTCGACGCGGTCGCTGGAGATGGCGAGCGACGGGAAATCGGACAGGAAGTTGTTGAGCAGGATCTGCTTCGCGGCGAGCGGCAGGAACGGCAGCAGCGGCGTCGCGATCGCCATGCTCACCATGTTGCCGAAGTTGGCGCTGGTCGTGATGGCGATGTACTTCAGCGTATTGGCGAAGATGCGCCGGCCGTCCTCGACGCCGCGCTTGAGCACGCGCAGGTCGTGCGCAAGGAGCACCACGTCGGCGGTTTCGCGCGCCACGTCGACCGCGCTCTCGACGGAAATGCCGACGTCGGCCGCATGCAGCGCGGGCGCATCGTTGATGCCGTCGCCCATGTAGCCGACGGCGTGGCCGCGCCGCTGCAGCGCGCGCACGATGCGCTCCTTCTGCTGCGGATCCACCTCGGCAAAGACGGCCGCGCGCTCGGCGTGGTGCCAGAGGGCCTCGTCCTTCATGCCGGCAATTTCGCGCCCGGTGAGCGCTCGCGCGCCCTCCAGGCCGACGGCGGCGGCGACATGCTGCGCGACCTTGACGTTGTCGCCGGTGATGATCTTCACGTGCACGCCGAGGGCGGCGAGCGCCGCCACGGTGGCGCGAGCATCGGCCTTCGGCGGATCGACGAAGACGAGGAAGCCGCGCAGCTCGAGATGCGCTTCATCCTCGCGCGTGTAGCGGCCGCCCGCCGGCAGGCGCCGCACGGCGAGCGCGAGCACCCGGTAGCCTTGCGCGCTCTGCTCGCCATACCACGCGCGCACGCGCGCTCGCTGGGCCTCGTCGAGCTCGCATGCCGGCAGCACCGTGTCGAACGCGCCCTTGCTGATCAAGAGGTGCTCGTCCGGCGTTGCGGCCGGTGCCACGACCACCGTGAGGCGCTTGCGCTGGAAGTCGTACGGGATCTCGTCGACCTTGGCGAAGCCGGATGCATCGATGCGCGCCTGCCTGCCCGCGGCCACGATGGCGGCGTCGAGCGGGTTCTCGATGCCGGTCTCGAACGCGGCATTGACGTACGCCAGGCGCAGCACCTCCGGGCTGGGCTGCGCTTGCGCGTCGAGCGCGGCGTGCAGGTCGACGCGGCCTTCGGTCAGCGTGCCGGTCTTGTCGGTGCAGAGCACGGCCATGCTGCCGAGGTCTTCGATCGCTTCCAGGCGCCGCACGATGACGCCGCGCTTCGCCATGTCGCGCGCGCCGCGCGCAAGCGTGAGGCTGACGATCGCGGGAAGCAGCTCCGGCGTGAGCCCGACGGCGAGGGCGACCGCAAAGAGGAGCGACTCCAGCGCCGGGCGGCCGAGGAGCTGGTTGGCGAGCACTACCGCGAGGACGACGATGAGCATCACCCGCACCAGCAGCTCGCCGAACTGGCGCACGCCGCGGCCGAAATCGGTTTCCGGCGCGGCGTCGACGAGGCGGGCGCTGATCGCGCCGTACGCGGTCGCGCGTCCCGTCTTTTGCACCACCAGCCTCGCCATGCCGCTGCGCACGGAAGTGCCGGCGAACACCGCGTCGCCGCTGGCGCGCTCGACCGGGAACGACTCGCCGGTGAGGCTGGCTTCGCTGAGGAGAAAATCCGTCGCCGCGGCGAGCCGTCCGTCGGCGGGCACCAGGTTGCCGGCCGAAAGCAGGACCACGTCGCCCGGCACGATTTCGCTCGCCGCCACGCGGCGCGGCTCGCCGTCGCGCAGCACGACCGAGCTCAGCGCGAGCCGGCGCCGCAGCCGCGCAACCGCAGTGGAGGCGCGGTATTCCTGCCAGAAGCCGAGGGCCGCGCTGCCCGCCACGATCGCCAGGATGATCGAGGCATCGAGCCATTCGCGCAGCGCAGCCGAGACGAGCGCGCCGACCACCAGGATCAGCACCAGCGGGCTCGCGAACTGGCGCGCGAGAAGCCGCAGCGCCGCCGGCGCCGCCTCTTCGGCTACGACATTGCGGCCATGGCGCCGCAGCCGGCGCGCGGCTTCATAAGAAGAAAGCCCGCCACCCTCTGCGGGAGGCGGGCCGTTGCGGAGAACCCCGGCGGCGTCTTTGAACGACTCGCCGGTCTGAGCGTCGTCTCCGTCAGTGGGGCGGCTCGGAGGGGAGCCGCTTGCCTGTGCACCCGGGACCGGGCCGCTCATCTCGGGCCAAGATAGCGCCCGGGCACCCGCGCGGCTTGATTTGGGTCAACCGGTTTTTGCCTACAGGCTCGGCTTGGGCTCCCCGCCGTAGGTCTTTTCGTGGCGCTGTTGGCACTGCAGGCAGCGCAGGGCCGCCGGGGAGGCCTTGAGGCGCTCGAAGCCGATGTCGCCGCCGCAGTCGGCGCATACGCCGTAGCCGCCGTTGCGCAGCCGCTGGCGCGCCGCTTCCACGGCGCGGAACTCGCCCAGGTCGCGCGTCATGTCGGCCTGCTCCAGGTCGGCCATCAGCGTGGCGACCGATTCGTCGCCCGCGTCGGGCGCCGGGCCGGCGTGCTCGGAATACGGTTGGTCGCGCGCGCGTGCCGCGTCTTCACGCAGCTCGGCGAGCAATGCCGCGTGCCGGCGCTCGATCAGTCGCCGCAGTTCGTCGGTTTGGTGCTGGGTCAACGGCATCGCGCTCTCCAGTGAAATTGAGTTCAGGCTAGAAGCCGCACGCCTGCGCAAGCTTGATCGAAATCAAACTCCGTGCCAGCCATGCACCTAACCTCACAATGGTGGACATCCCCTTGCAAGTGACGTTCCGCGACTTCCCGCAGTCGCCCGCACTGCAGGACCGCATCCGCGAGAAGGCGATCAAGCTGCACGCGCTGCATCCGCGCATCACCACCTGCCGCGTCACGGTCGAGCGTCATCGGCGCGACGTGCCGCACGGCGGGCAATTCAGCGTGCGCATCGACGTGCACATGCCGGACCACGAGGTGCTCGTCAGCCAGGACGACGGCGAGGATGTCAACGTGGCGCTGCGCCAGGCCTTCGACGGTGCGCACCGCCAGCTCAAAGGCAACGCCCTGAGGGCAGTACGATGAAGGCGCAACGCGGCGGCTTTCGCGTCGGGCGGCACGAGCAGCTGCTGCAGGAAGTCGCCCACGACAGCTACAAGCCGGCGCGCAAGCTGACCGAAGGTACGCGTTGCCGCGATTGCGGCGCCGTCTACCGCCGCGGCCGCTGGAGCGTGGCGACGACCGTGGCGCGCAGCGCCCACCTCGGCCGCTGCCCCGCCTGCCGCCGCATGCGCGAGCACTTCCCCGCCGGCTACATCTCGCTGAAAGGCGACTTCTACCGGACGCAGCGCGACGAGATCCTCGCGCTGGTACGCCACTGCGAAGCCGACGAGAAGGGCCGCCACCTGCTCGAGCGGATCATGGCGATCCGGGAGGGGCACGACGGCGCGCTCGTCACCACGACGGGCATCCATCTCGCGCGCCGCATCGCCGACGCCGTGCAGGCCGCCTACAAGGGCCGCCTGCGTTTCCGCTACAACAAGGCCGACAAGCTTCTGCGCGCATACTGGAGCCGTTAGGCTCCGGCCTTCCATGAGCGAGCGTTTCACCCCGGCTGCAATCCAGGCCTACTTGTGCACGGTGCTCGGGCGCGAGGTGAGCGCGGTGCGCGTCACGCCGCTCGGCGGCGGGCGGCAGGGCGACAAGGGCTACGGCTACGGCGTGCCGCTGCGCATCGACTACGAGATGCAGGGCGAAGCGCGCCGCGGCGTGATCGAATCGGTACGGCCCGGCCCATTCGGGCACGAGCACATGGCGGATCGGGCGCAGCAGCTTCTCTGGGCGCACGCCGCCTTCGCGCACCTGCCGCGGCACGTGCGCTCGCTCGATGTCGGCGCCGTGCGCGAGAACGGCGAGCTGGTGCCCCTCGGCAACGCCGAGGAGCTGTTCATGCTCGCCGAGTTCATCGAGGGCCGCGAGTACGCCGACGACCTGATCCGCCTGCGCGCCGGCGAGCCGCTGCGGCCGCTCGACTTCGAGCGTGCCGACGCGCTTTGCGACTACCTGGTCTCGATCCATCACGTGAAGCGCGCCGAGCCGGGCCTCTACGTGCGCCGCGTGCGCGAGCTGGTCGGCCATGGCGAGTGCATCTTCGGCGTCGCCGACAGCTATCCGGCGCAAGGACCGGTGTCGTTCGACCTGCTGCGCGAGATCGAGCAGCGCTGCGTGGCATGGCGCTGGAAGCTGCACGCGCGCACGCACCGCCTGCGGCAGGTGCATGGCGATTTCCATCCCTGGAACATCCTGTTTCGCGACGGCGCGGACTTCAGCGTGCTCGACCGCTCGCGCGGCGAATGGGGCGAGCCGGCGGACGACCTCACCTGCCTCGCGCTCAACTACCTGTTCTTCTCGCTGCAGCGCTGCGGCCGGCTGGAGGGCGACCTGCGCGCGCTGTGGCTGCGCTTCTGGGAGCGCTATCTCGAGCGCTCGCAGGACCGCGAGATCCTCGATGTCGCGGCGCCGTTCCTCGCCTTCCGCGGCCTGGTGATGGCGAATCCGCTGTGGTATCCGGCGCTCAAGAAGGACGTGCGCGAGGCGATGCTGCGCTTCGTGGTCAACGTGCTCGACGAGGAGCGCTTCGACGCGCAGCGCGTCGACGACTACCTGTCTTGATGATTCATATCCTATAGATGAGCTTCGCCGTCTGGCTCACCGGCTTCTCGGGCTCGGGCAAGAGCGCGATCGCGCGCGCGCTGATGCGCGAGCTCGACGAGCGCGGCGTCGAGGTCTCGCTGCTCGAGTCGGACGTGATGCGCACGCAGCTCACGCCGCATGCGCGCTACGACAGCAAGGACCGCGACTTCTTCTACGGCGCGCTCGGCGCGATCGCCGCGCTGCTGGTCGGCGAGGGGCGGCCGGTGCTGATCGACGCCACGGCGAACCGGCGGCGCTATCGCGATGCCGCGCGCAGCCGCATCGCGCGCTTCTGCGAGGTCCACGTCGATACGCCGCTCGAGGTCTGCCGCGCGCGCGACACCAAGGCGCTTTACCGCACGGCAAGCACATTGCCCGGCGTGCAGGCTCCCTATGAAGCGCCGGCGGAGCCCGAGGTCCTCGTCCATGGCGACCGCGGCACGCCGCAGGACGCGGCAAAAGCCATCGTCACGTATCTGGAGCAGCAGGGCTGGCTCGGCTAACGCCGTTTGATGTGGATCAAACGGGGTGGGGGTGAAGGTGCATATCGTATGCACCTATAAACCTAACTACCTCCAGAGGAACCCTAGAGATGCACCCGACGCGCAGACTTTGGCAAGGACTTGCCATCATCTTCGTGCTGTCCTTTGCCGCCCTCGGCTGGCTGGGACGCGAGATCTACCTTGCCGCGCCGCCGATCCCAGAACTGGTGCGTACCACCAGTGGTGAGCTGCTCTATACCGGCGAACAGATCGAAGACGGACAGCGCGCGTGGCGCGCGGCCGGCGGCCAGCAGCTCGGCACCGTGTGGGGCCATGGCAGCTACGTCGCACCCGATTGGTCGGCCGACTGGCTCCATCGCGAAGCGATCGCTTACCAAGGGATTCTCGCCACCAAGCGCTACGGCGAGAAATACGAGCACCTGACCCCCACGCAGCGCGGCGCGATCGACGCCGAAGTGCGCGCCGAGATGCGCCGCAACACCTACGATGCGCAGGCGAAAACGCTCACGCTGTCGCCCGAGCGCGCGCAAGCGATCGCCAGGGTGGAGAAGCACTACACCGAGCTCTTCGGCAATGCGCCCGAGCTCGACCAGCTGCGCGGCCAGTACGCGATGACGAACAATGCGCTGCCGCGCGCGGAAGACCGCAAGGCGCTGTCGGGATTCTTCTTCTGGTCCGCGTGGTCGGCGGCGACCGACCGGCCGGGCGAAGCGGGTCTTTCGTACACTAGTAACTGGCCCCACGAGCCGATGGTCGGCAACACGCTGACGGCGACGGCCATGATGTGGACGATCGCGAGCATCATCCTGCTCATCGCCGGCATCGCCGGCATGGTCTGGTATCACAGCGCGCACGAGGAAGCGCCGGATCCGGCCGTGCCGCAGCGCGATCCCCTCGTGAACGCCGTCGCCACGCCTTCGATGAAGGCGACGCGCAAGTACTTCTTCGTCGTGATCGGCCTGATCCTCGCGCAGATCGCGATGGGCGCCGTTACCGCGCATTACGCGGTCGAGGGCCAGGCCTTCTTCGGCATTCCCATCTCGGAGCTGCTGCCCTACACGGTGAGCCGCACGATACACACGCAGTTCGGCATTTTCTGGATTGCGACGGCGTGGCTCGCCACGGGCCTGTATATCGCACCGCTGCTCTCCGGCCATGAGCCCAGGCTGCAGAAGCTCGGCGTCGATGCGCTCTTCTGGGCATTGATCGCCATCGTCGTCGGCTCGACCGCCTTCGGCTGGCTCGGCACGCTCGCGCGCCAGGGCGCCGACTTCTCGTTCTGGATCGGCAACCAGGGGCTCGAATTCACCAGCATGGGCCGCGTCTGGCAGATCCTGCTTTTCGTCGGCCTGCTTTTCTGGCTCTTCCTCCTCGGCCGCGCCTTGTGGCCGGCCTTGAAGAAGCCTTCGGAGACGCGCGGTCTCATCGCGATGGTGTTCCTCTCGGCGACCTGCATCGGGCTTTTCTACGCGGCGTCGCTCACCTGGGGACAGCGCACGCACTACGCCATGGTGGAGTACTGGCGCTGGTGGCTTGTGCACCTCTGGGTGGAGGGCTTCTTCGAAGTGTTCGCCACCGCGGTCATCGCGCTCATCTTCACGCGCCTTGGCTTGGTCGCCGCCTCGAGCGCCAACCGCGCCATCGTGATGGAGACCATCGTCTTCCTCTTCGGCGGCATCCTCGGCACGCTGCATCACCTGTACTGGACGGGCACGCCGACCTCCGTCATCGCCGTGGGCGCGGTGTTCTCCGCCCTGGAAGTGGTGCCGCTTTCACTGCTCGGCGTCGAGGCCTACAAGAACTACAAGCGCAGCAAGGCCGCGCCCTGGGTCAGCGCCTACCGCTGGCCGATCCTGTGCTTCGTCTCGGTCGCCTTCTGGAACGCCGTGGGCGCCGGGCTGCTGGGCTTTGCCATCAATCCGCCCGCTTCGCTCTACTACGTGCAGGGGCTGAACATGACGCCGGCGCACGGGCATGCGGCGCTGTTCGGGGTGTACGGCATGCTCGGCATCGGACTGATGCTGTTCTGCCTGCGCGGCCTGTTCGAAAGAAGCCGCCATGCCGATCGCGTGCTCGCGCCCGCCTTCTGGGGCCTCAACATCGGGCTCTTCATGATGGTGTTCCTGTCGCTGCTGCCGGCGGGCATTTACCAGGCGTATCACAGCCTGGCGGGCGGCCTGTGGCTCGCGCGCTCCCCCGAGATCGTGCACTCGCGCATCATGGAGACGCTGGTCTGGCTGCGCGTGCCGGGCGACATGGTGTTCGCGGCGGGCGCTGTAGCCCTCGGCGTCTACGCCCTCAAGCTTCTGCGCCGTCCGCGCACGCTGTCCCAAGAGATTCCGGCTACGGAAACCGCCTGATGCGCCTCACCGCGTTCACCGACTACAGCCTTCGCGTCGTCATCTATCTCGCCTACGCGCCCGAAGGCCGCTCGACGATCGCGGAAGTGGCGCAAGCCTTCGGCATCTCGGAGAACCACCTGACGAAGGTGGTTCACCTTCTCGGCAAGCACGGCATCCTCGCCAATACGCGCGGCCGGGGCGGCGGGCTGCGGCTGGGAAGGCCCGCGGCCGCGATCAACGTCGGCGAGGTCGTGCGCCTCGCCGAAGGCGGCGACGCGCCGGCGGAATGCTTCAACCACGCCGGCAGCGGCTGCGCGCTCGCGGGCGGCTGTGGCCTCGAGCAGGTGCTCGGGGAGGCGATCGGCAAGTTCTACGAAGTGCTCTCGCGCTATAGCGTCGCCGATCTGGCGATGAAGCCTGCGGTGCTGGAGAAACTGTATTCGCTGCGGCAGAGCAAAGTGGCATGACCGACCGCATCAAGGCCTGGGCCTGCATCGGCTGCGGGCGCATCCAGAGCGACGAAACCTGCATCGGCGTGTGCCAGGACCGCAAGGTCGAGCTGGTCAATGCCGCCGATTACGAAGAGCTGCGCCAGTTCGTGCGCCAGCTCGCCCTCATCTCGCCCCGCAATGGCGAATGGGAGCGCTCCTACCGTGGGCTGCAGCAACGCGCCCGCGCCCTCCTCGAGCGCCTGGGCGAGCTGGAAAGCCGGAAAACCGCCGAAAACTTGATCTAGGTCTACAAACGGGGTCGGGCTTTTGGCCACGCTAGGGGAGTCGATAGCCCTTAGCGAGGGGGAGTCTGGTGGCGGCTGGCTGGCCTGCGGAAATCGCCCGGCTGCAGGAGCGGGAGGCACAAGCGCGTGCGGCAGGCGGTGAAGAGCGCCTCGCCGCGCAGCGCCGTGCCGGCAAGCTGACGGCGCGCGAGCGCGTCGAGGCGCTGCTCGATGCCGGCAGCTTCGTCGAGCTCGGCATGTTCGCCGAGCACCAGTGCCGCGATTTCGGCATGGCCGACAAGAAATTTCCCGGCGACGGCGTCATTGCCGGCTACGGCACGATCGGCGCGCGCCACGTCTACGTGTACTCCGAGGATTCGACGGTCCTCGGCGGCTCCACCGGCCGCATCCACGGCAGCAAGATCCATGGCGTGCTGCGCCAGGCACGCGAGCATGGCGTGCCGGTCATCGGCCTGCACGATTCCGGCGGCGCGCGCATCCAGGAGGGCATGGACAACGTCTACGGGATGACGGGCGTGTTCCGCGAGAACGTGCTCAATTCCGGCGCCGTGCCGCAGATCGTCGGCGTGATGGGCACCTGCGCCGGCGGCGCCGCCTACTCGGCCGCGCTCGCCGACTTCATCGTCCAGGTCGACAAGAGCTCGCAGCTCTTCGTCACCGGTCCGGCGATGGTGGCGGAGGTGCACGGCGAAAAGGTGAGCGCCGAAGCGCTCGGCGGCGCCGAGGTGCACCGCACGCGCTCGGGGGTGAACCATCTCGTCGCGAGCGACGACCGGCATTGCCTCGCGCTCATCCGGCAACTGCTCGATTACCTGCCGCAGAACCACCGCGAGCGTCCGGCGAAGAAGGCGACGACGGACCCGGCCGATCGCCGCGTGGCGGAGCTCGAGAGCATCGTGCCGCCGGATGCGGCGCAGAGCTACGACATGAAGGCGGTGATCCGCGCCATCGCCGACGAACGCGAGTTCTTCGAGATCCAGGAAGGCTTCGCGCGCAACCTCGTCGTCGGCTTCATCCGCCTCGGCGGGCAGTCGGTCGGCGTCGTCGCGAACAACCCCGCGCAAGGCGGCGGCTACATCGACCTCGACGCGTCCGACAAGGCCGCGCGCTTCGCGCGCACCTGCGACGCTTTCAACATCCCGCTCGTGACGCTCGTCGATGCGCCCGGATTCCTGCCCGGCGTGGCGCAGGAGCACGCCGGGCTCATCCGCCACGGCGCAAAGATGCTGCACGCCTGGGTCGAGGCCTCGGTGCCGAAAGTCTCCTGCGTGCTGCGCCAGATGTACGGCGGCGTGATCCCCGCCATGGGCGTGCACGAGATCGGCTTCGACCAGGTGCTCGCCTGGCCGAGCGCGGAGATGCAGATGGTGCCGGCGGTGCCGGCGGTGAAGATCCTCTGCCGGCGCGAGCTCGAGGCGGCGCAGGAGCCGCAGGCGCTGCTCGATCGAAAGGTGGCCGAATATCGCGAGCTCTACCTCACGCCTTATCACTCGGCGGCGCTCCTCGTCGTCGATGCAGTGATTGCGCCGCGCGACACGCGCAGCCGCTTGATCTCCGCGCTGCGCCTGCTCGAGGGCAAGGCGCGGTCGCGTCGCAAGCGCTCTAACCCGCCGCTATGAGCGAGAAGATCTTCACCACCGACAGCGGGATCCCGGTCAAGGCGCTGTATACGCCCGAGGATTTTTCCGAGCGCGACTACGCCGCCAAGCTCGGCGCCCCGGGCGAGTACCCGTACACGCGCGGCGTCTATCCGACCATGTACCGCGGCCAGCTCTGGACGATGCGCCAGTACGCCGGCTTCGGCACGGCGCAGGAGACGAACCGGCGCTTCCGCTATCTGCTCGAGCAGGGCTCGACCGGCCTGTCGATGGCGTTCGACCTGCCGACCCAGCTCGGCCTCGATTCGGACGCGCCGGCCGCCGAAGGCGCGGTGGGCCGAGTCGGCGTGGCGGTCGACTCGCTCGCCGACATGGAGACCCTCTTCGAGGGCATCCCGCTCGAGCGTGTCTCGACCTCGATGACCATCAACGCCACGGCGCCGATCCTGCTCGCCATGTACCTCGCCGTCGGCGAGCGGCAAGGCGTGGCCGCGGCCAAGCTCTCCGGCACGACTCAGAACGACATCCTCAAGGAGTTCATCGCGCGCGGCACCTATGTCTTTCCGCCGCAGCCGAGCCTCAAGCTCGCGCTCGACATCGTCGAGCACTGCCATCGCCACGTGCCGCGCTGGAACACGATGAACATCGCCGGCTACCACATCCGCGAAGCGGGCGCCGACGCGATCCAGGAGCTCGCCTTCACGCTGGCGAACGCCATCACGTACATCGAAGCCGCCCGCAGCCGCGGCCTCGCGGTGGACGAATTCGCGCCGCGACTCTCGTACAGCCTGGGCTGCTATCGCGATCTCTTCGAGGAGGTGGCGAAGTACCGCGCGGCGCGGCGCCTGTTCGCGCGCATCATGAAGGAACGCTTCGACGCGCACGACCCGAAGAGCCTGCTCTTCCGCACCTTCAGCGGCTCCTGCGGCTCGACGCTCGTCGCGCAGCAGCCGCTCAACAACGTGGTGCGCGTCACGCTGCACGCCTTGATGGGAGCGCTCGGCGGCCACCAGGCGATCCATACGGCGTGCTGGGACGAGGGCTTCGCGCTGCCCTCGCAGGAAGCCGCCACGCTCGCGCTGCGCACGCAGCAGATCCTGGCCTACGAATCGGGCCTCGCCAACACGGTCGACCCGCTCGCCGGCTCCTACTACGTCGAGTCACTCACCGACGAGATCGAGCGGCGGGTCGAAGCCTACCTCGCCAGGATCGACGCCCTGGGCGGCATGCTGCGCGCCATCGAGAGCGGCTACATCGCGCGCGAGATCCAGGCCTCCAGCGTGCGCTACCAGCAGGCGCTCGACAGCGGCGCGAAGGTGGTCGTCGGCCTGAACAAGTTCCAGTCCGAGGAAACCGGCGAGACGCCGGATCTGTTCGAGCAGGATGCGGACGTCGAGGCGCGGCAGAAGCGCAGCCTCGCCGAGGTGAAGCGGCGCCGATCGCAAGCCGACGTCGCTGAAACGCTGAACAGACTGGACAGCGCCATCGAGCACAACGAGAACGTCATGCCGAGCGTCCTCGAGGCGGTCAAGGCGTACGCCACGGTCGGCGAGATCTGCGCCGTGATGAAGGAACGCTGGGGCGAATATCGCGCGCCGGCGCACATCGTATGAAGAAGACCAGCGTCCTTCGCGCATGAAGAAGATCCGCATCCTTCTCGCCAAGGTGGGGCTCGACGGCCACGACCGCGGCATCAAGATCGTCGCGCACTACCTGATGCAGGCCGGCATGGAGGTGATCTATCTCGGGCTGCGCTCGACGCCGGAGCAGGTGGTGAGCGCAGCGCTCGACGAGGACGTGGAGGTCGTCGGGCTTTCGTTTCTCGCCGGCGACCACATGATCCTCGCGCCGCGCGTGGTCGAGGCGCTGCGCCGCAAGGGCCTCGATGATGTGAAGGTCATCGTCGGCGGCATCATTCTCAAGCACGACATCCCGCGCCTCGAGGCGATCGGCGTGCGCAAGGTCTTCCTCCCCGGCACGCCGCCGGGCGAGATCGTCCAGTTCATCCAAGAAGGAGCAGCGACATGATCATCGACGTCCACCGCCACCTGGTCATCAAGGGCACCGTGCAGGGGTCCTACATCCAGGGCGCCTCGAAGAGCTTCAGCATGATGTACAACAAGGCGAACAAGACGGATATCACGCCGCGCGAGTACATCGACAACGTGGTGCGCAAGGAAATCGACGCCAACGCCGACAACGTGATCGCGGAGATGGACGCGGCGGGGGTGGACATATCGGTGACCTTCGCCGTCGACTACGGGCTGCTGCTCGGCGAGGCGCCGATCCACATCTTCGAGCAGAACAAGATGTACGCCGAGATCGCCAAGCGCCACCAGGGCCGCATGATCCCGTTCATGGCCATCGACCCGCGACGCCAGGGCGGCCTCAGGCATTGCGAGCGCGCCTATCGCGAGTGGGGCATGAAGGGCTTCAAGCTGCACGCGGGCGTGGGCTACATGCCCGACGACCCGGTCTGCAACTGGGTCTACGAGAAGGCGACCGAGTGGGAAATTCCGATCATGTGCCACACCGGCGGCGCGCCCTCGGCGCCGCTGCGCTGGGAGAACTCGCGCCCGGCGTACTTCGCTTCCGCTGCGGCGCGCTATCCGGACGCGACCTTCATCTTCGCGCACACCGGCGATGTCGGCTGGTGGCAGGAAGCGATGCAGGCGGCGGCCTGGCTGCCGAACGTCTACCTCGACCTTTCGCTCTGGCAGAAGCCGTACCGCAAGATGGGGCACAAGGCGTTCATCGCCTGGCTGCGCAATCTCACCGACATGGTCGGCGCCGACAAGATCATGTTCGCCACCGACGCGCCGCATCCGAACTTCCACCTGCGGCTGCCGCAGTGGGCCGAGGTGTTCAAGGACCTGCCGAAGGAGTTCTCGGAGGAAGAAAAGGCCATGATCCTCGGCGGCACGGCGGCCAAGGTCCTCGCGCTGAAGGAAGTCAGGGCGGCGGCGCATGCCTGACATCCTCGACGTCATCGTCAGCCGCAAGAGCATCCGGCGCTACAAGCCGGATGCCGTGCCCGACGAGCTGATCGACAAGGTGCTCGAGGCGGCGCGCTGGGCGCCGACCGGAGAGAACTACCAGCCGTGGCGCTTCATCGTCGTGCGCGAGCAGGCGACGCGCGACAAGATCGCCGATCTCGCGCGCCTGGGCAGCGGCTCGCGCATGACGGCGTGGTACTGCATGGGGCACATGCAGGACCGCTTCGCCGGCATCGAGGACCCGGTGAAGCGCGAGAAGGTGCTGCGCTTCATGTACTCGGGCGAGGTGTCGGCCTTCGCCAAGGACGCGCCGGTGGTGATCGCGGTGATCGGCTCGCTGATGGAAGGCTCGGTGGATGTGCCGTACGACCTTTCCGCCGCGATCGAGAACATCTGCCTCGAGGCGCATTCGCTCGGCCTGGGCGCCTGCTGGGTGCACGGCCCGGTCGCCTCGACGCGCGACGCGAGGAAATTCAAGGAGCTGCTCGGCATTCCCACCGGCCTCGGCCAGTACAAGGTGATCGCCTACGTCGCGATCGGCTGGCCGGCGGAAGCGCGCAAGCATCCGCGGCCGAAGAAGCCGCTGGAAGAGCTCGTGTTCTGGGAGAAGTTCGGCAACAAGGAACGCCCGCGTGGATAAGGACCGGTACTACAACCATCTGCTCTTCCGCATGGAGCAGCTGCTCTACCACGAGCTTTCCGACTGCGCGTCGTGGAAGACCGAGCTGATCGGCACCGACTTCATCCAGACGCAGGACATCCAGGGCAAGAACGAGGCCGAGATCATCGACGCCTGCATCGCCAAGCTGAAGGCCGCCGGCCTGGTGAGGGACATGACCTACAAGATCGGCGGCAAGGGGATCCTCCTCACGCTGCGCGTGGCCGGCTGCCCGCACATGCTGAAGGAGAAGCTGCTGCGCGAGAGCGGCATCAAGCCCTACAGCTGCCTCGCGACCAACATGATCCTCGACCAGCTGATCGAGAAGCTCGGCTATGCAACCACTTACGTCGCAGACCTCAACGTCGACGAAGGAAAAGGCGAGTGCGTGATCCGCGCGGCGATCTACGCGACGCCGCAGAAGATCGGTGAAGTGTCGGACTGGTCGAAGGAATAGACGGCGCCGCCGTTGACCTGGGTCAACACGGGCGCCGGCCATCGGCGTACCGTCTTCACCATGAACGGCGCCATGGTGCTGAACCAGCCGAGCGTCGACATCCTGCTCGGCGTGGACCGCGAATACCTCGAAAGAGCCCGCGCCGGATCACTCCCCAAAATCTCGCCGCGCCGCTTCAATCCCGAAGGCATCGCCTGGCTGCCGGTGCTGCACACGCGCTACGGCCCCTGGCGCTTCACGGCGCTCTTCTCGAACACCGAGCGCGCGCACGACCTGCGCCGCACCCACGACTGGGTGGTGATCTACTACGACGACGGCGACGAGATCGAAGGGCAGGTGACGGTGGTCACCGAGCGGCGTGGCGACCTGACCGGAAAGCGCGTGGTGCGCGGTCGCGAGCCCGAATGCGCGCGCCACTATCGCGCCGAAAGCCTCGAACCGTCCCTGATCGTGTCCGAGGGATAGACCACCACGCGCTCGCCGGGCGCGAGGCCGGCGTCGACCATCGCCTCGAGGGCGTTGCGCCTTTCGGCCTTCACGGCGCGCTTCGTGGCGCGATTGCCGTCGGCCACGAACACCGCCCAGCCCTCGCCGTCGCGGAAGAAGGCGCCGACCGGCGCCTTGACGGCTTTCTCGGCGCGGAACACGACGATGTGCGCATCGACGCGGAAGCCGTCGCCGATGGTCTGCACCCTGTCGAGCGGCTCGGCGAAGTCGAGGATCACGTTGACGCGCTGCTCCTCCACGCCGAGCGCGGAGACCTTGGTGAAGGCTTCCGGCTCCACCAGGCGCACCTGCGCCGCGAGCGGCGGCACGCTGCGGCCGAGCTCGACATGCGCGCGCATGCCGGGACGGATGGCCACGGCTTCCTGCGACAGCACGTCGACGACGACTTCCAGGCTGCGGGGGTCGGCGATCTCGACGAGCGGCGCACCGAGCGCGACCGGGCCTTCGCTCTTCTGCACGAGCTTCAGCACCGCGCCGTTCACCGGCGAGGTCACGTCCCACTTGGCGCCGGGCGCGCCCGTGCTGTAGCGGGACAAGGCGGCCTTCGCCTGCTCGAAATCATGCGCCGCGGCGTCCTGGGCGAAGCGGGCCGCCTCGGAGGCGCGCTCCGCGGTGCGCAGCGCGAGCTCGGCCTGCTCGCGCGCCGTGGCCGAGACGAAGCCCTCCTGAGAAAGGCGCGCCTGCCGCTCCAGGTCCGCACGCGCCTGGTCGCGTTGCGCCAGCACCTTCAGCGACTCGGCCCTGGCACGCGCGAGCTGCGCCTCGGCGGCACCGATGCGCGCCTGCAGCTCGCGCGCCGTGCGGGCATCGAGGAAGGAGGGCGCCGTCGGATTGAGGCGCGCCACGACGTCGTCCTTTCTCACCGCGTCGCCGGCCTGCAGCACGATGCGGTCCAGGTGGCCGGCGAGCGGCGCGGCGACGACGTAGCGCTCGCGCACGCGCGTCTTGCCGTCATCGGAAACGGTCTGCTCGAAGGCGCCGCTCGTCACGGCGGCGGTCTCGACCACCGCGGCGCGCGGCTGCAGCGCCCAGACCACGGCGCCGGCGACGCCGGCGATGACGATGCCCAGGGCGATTCGGGTGCGCTTGTTCATTCGCGGGTCTTCAGTACTGCGACCAGATCGAGATGGTCGATGCGGTTGCGCACGATGAGTGCGCTCACCACGCCGGCCGCCGCGATCACGGCGCCGGCATACAGATAGGTGGTCGGAAAGATGATCGCCGGAAACTCGAATACTTCCTGCCACATGAGCGACGTGATGAGCCGTGCGAGCCAGTAGCCGCCGACGAAGCCGAGCGGGATGGCGAGCGCGATCTCGAGCGCGAGCTCGCCGAGGAGCAGCAGCGACACCTCGCCGCGCGTGAAGCCGAGCACGCGCAGGCTGGCGAGCTCCCACGCGCGCTCGGCGAGCTGGATGCGCGCGTTGTTGTAGACCACGCCGACCGCGATGGTGGCGGCAAAGACCGACAGGATGGTGGTGAAGAAGAGGATGTTGTACGCGCTCGTGTCGCGGAAGGTCTTGAGGAGCGAGCGCGTGACGATCACGGCCGCGGCGGCCGGGCTCTGCTTCAGCCGCTCGAGAAGCGCCACTTCCTCCGCGCGATCGACGAGGAGGCTCGCGCTCGAGACGACGGGACCCTCGCGCGCCAGCCGGTTCAGGTCCTCCAGCCGCATCCAGGCGTTCATGCCGACCATCTCGTCGGCGGTGGCGGCGACCACGACGTCGGCTTGCACGCGCCGGCCTTCCAGGAGCTCCACGTGCACGCGCTCGCCAGGCGCAAGCTCGAGCCGCTTGGCGAGCCGCTTCGTGAGCAGCACGGCGCCGGGGACCGGCTTCACCTGCGCCAGTTCCTTGTCGAGGATGCGCACGAGGTGCGCGTCCTCGGCGACTCCGGTAAGCGCCGTGCGGTAGCTCCTTTGGCCCGCCGAGAGCCGCACCGCAATCGCGCGCGTGGCTTCGACCTGAGCGACGCCCGGCAGCCGCGCCAGCTCGCGCGCCACGTCCCGCGAGACCGGCTCGGCGAACGCCACCGTGAGCCCCGCGCGCTGCACCTTGTTGAACTGCACGTCGATGAACCATTCCAGGCCGTCGGTCCAGAAGGTGCCGGAGATGAGAATGGCCACCGAGCCGGCGATGCCCGCGAGCGTGACGAGCGCGCGCAGCGGCTTTCTCTCCAGGTTGCGCATGATCATGCGCTGGGCGGAGGTGAGGAGCTGCGGGTAGCCCAGCCGCTCGACGAGGAGCGGCCGGAACTGCGCCGGCGCCGGCGGCCGCAGCGCCTCGGCCGCCTTCAGGCGCAGCACGCTGCGCGTCGCCGCGAGCGCGCCGCCCAGGGCGGCCGCCGTGGCGAAGGCCGCGCCGCCGACCACGACCCAGGCGGGCAGGAAGAAGTTGAAGTGCGGGAAGTGGAACAGATCCGTGTAGAGGCGCGTCATCGCGGTGCCGAGCCAGGCCCCGATGCCGATGCCCAGGACGATGCCGACGAGGACGATCACCGCGGCGAACTTCAGGTAATGCGCGGCGATCCGGAGGTCGTCGTAGCCGAGCGCCTTCAGCGCGGCGATCTCGGCGCGCTGCGCGTTGACCTGCCGGTGCAGCACCACGTTGAGGATGAAGGCGGCGACGAAGAGGAAGATGGCCGGCAGCACGGTGCCGAAGATGCGCTGCTGGTTGATCTCCTGCGTCACGATGCGGTCGGAGGGCTGGTCGGCTCGGCCGGTCGCGCCGAGCCCGCCGTACGGGTCGAGGAGGCGATCGAGCGCCTCGATCGCGCGCTCCGCGGAGGCGCCATGCTGCAGCCGCAGCAGCACCGAGTTGAAGGCCCCCTCCATGTTGAACGCCGCCGCGAGTGCCTTCTCCTCCATCCACACGATGGCGAACCATTCGTCGTCCGGCAGCACGCTGCCGCGCGTCGGATAGATGTATTCGGGCGTCAGCACCGTGCCGACGAGCGCCAGCGACTCGAGCTTTCCATTGATCAGCACCTGCAGCCGGTCGCCAAGCTTCAGGTGGCGCGCCTCGACGAAGCGCTGGTTGACGAGCACCTCGTGCGTCGCGCCGGCGGCCGGCCAGCGGCCGCGCGTGAGGGTCAGGCGATTCATGCCGGGGGGATGGGCGACGTCGAGGCCGACGAGGCGCGCGATCATCGGCGGCCCGACGCCCGGCAGCGAGAGCTGCGCGTCGCGCACGATGCGCGTTTCGGCGTCCGACACGCCGGGAACCGCGGCGATGCGCTCGGCAAGCGACTGCGGCACGCGCTTCGCGGCAGCGAAAACGTGCGCGAAGCGCGCGGTGTCGTAGTAGTTCTCGCGCGACCAGCGCAGCGAACCGTAGGTGGAGAAGCTGCCGATGAAGGCGGCGATGCCGCAGGCGATGACGAGCGCGATGGAAAGCACCTGGGTCTTCAGCGACCACAGGTCGCGCAGGAGCTTGCGGTCGATCGCCTTTACCACTTGATCTCCGAGGGCTTGAGCTTGCGCGGCGGGCGCTCGATGCCGACGATGCGGCCGTCGCCGAGGTGCAGCACGCGGTCTGCCATGCCGGCGATGGCGGCGTTGTGCGTGATGACGACGGCCGTCGTGCCGAGCTGCTCGTTGATGCGCGCGATCACCTCGAGCACCAGCTTCCCGGTCTCGTAGTCGAGGGCGCCGGTCGGCTCGTCGCAGAGCAGCACCTGCGGCTTTTTGGCGATGGCGCGCGCGATCGCCACGCGCTGCTGCTCGCCGCCGGAGAGCTGCGACGGGAAGTGATCGAGCCGCTCGGCGAGGCCGACCCAGGCGAGCGCCTCGGCGGGCGGCATGCCCGAGGGCGCGATGTCGATGACGAGCGCCACGTTCTCGCGCGCGGTCAGCGCGGGAATCAGGTTGTAGAACTGGAACACGAAGCCGACGTGCTCGCGCCGGTAGCGCGTGAGCTCGGCCTCTCCCGCGGCGCCGAGGTCGTGCTCGAGGAAGCGCACGTCGCCGCTCGACGGCGTGTCGAGCCCGCCCAGGATGTTGAGCAGCGTCGACTTGCCGCTGCCGGAAGGCCCGAGGAGCACGATGAACTCGCCCGGGAAGATCTCGAGGTCGACGCCGCGCAGCGCGTGCACCGTCGTCTCGCCCATGTGGTAGGCCTTGGTCAGGCGGCGCGCGAGAAAGACCGGGCGAGGCGGCGGTTCGGTCAAAGCTGCTTCACGACCCGCACGAGCGAGGCATCCTGCGGCGCCGGGTAGACGTCGAACCCCAGCTCCTTCACGAAGCCCAGCATCTCGGCGTTCTCGCTCAGCACGAGCCCTTCCATGACTTCGAAGCCGCGTGCGTTGGCTGCACGCATCAAGGCCTCGATCAGCAGTTGCGCGATCCCGGTGTGGTGCCAGTCGTCGGCGATGACGATGCCGAGCTCGCAGCTACGCGTGCCGGGATTCGCCACGTAGCGCGCTTCGCCGACGATGTGCCCTTCGTGCTCGCACACGAAGGCCATGTGGCGGGCGTAATCGACGTGCGTATAGAACTGGATCAACTCATCGTTCAGCACGCCGCTGTAGCGTTGGAAGCGCAGATGCCGCGTCGCGTCCGACAAATGCTCGAAGAACTCGCGCTCGAGGCTCTCGTCGTCGGCGCGCACGGGGCGGATCAGCACCGCCCGGCCATCGGCCAGGCGGCGAACGCGCAGCAGGTGGGCGGGATAAGGCGCCGCCTTGGTGGTGGCCTTGCCGAGGACCTTCGCTTCCATGGCTACGATTCTGGGCACGGGGACGCGGCGGGCGTTGAGCTATGTCAAAGTGACTGAAATGACCGGATTGACCTCCGCCGAGGCGGCGGCGCGGCTCGCCGCCGAGGGCCCGAACGCGCTGCCCACCGCCGAGGAGCGCGCCACGCTCGCCATCGCGCTCGAGGTCCTGCGCGAGCCGATGTTCGTCCTGCTGATCGTCGCCGGCGCGCTCTACCTCGTGCTCGGCGACCTGCGCGAGGCGCTCGTGCTCGGCGCGTCGGTGCTCGTCATCATCGTCATCACCGTCATCCAGGAGCGCCGGGCCGAGCGCGCGCTCGAGGCGCTGCGCGATCTCGCCAGCCCGCGCGCGCTCGTGCTGCGCGACGGCGAGCGCGTGCGCATCGCCGGCGCCGAGGTGGTGCGCGGCGATGTGCTGCTCCTCGCGGAAGGCGACCGCATTCCCGCCGACGGCGAGCTCGCGGCGGCGAACGAGCTTCTCGTCGACGAGTCGCTGCTCACGGGCGAATCGCTGCCGGTGGAGAAGGCCGCGGGCGGGCGCGTCTTCTCCGGCACGCTGGTGGTGCGCGGACAGGGGCGCGCCGTGGTCTTCGCCACCGGCGCGCGCACCGAGCTCGGTCGCATCGGCGTTTCGCTCGCCACGCTGGAAAGCGAGGACACGGCGCTCGAGCGCGAGACGCGCCGCATCGTGAAGATCGTCGCGGTCTTTGCCGGCGCCTTGTGCCTCGCCATCGCCATCCTGCACTTCGCGCTGCGGGGCGACGCCGTCGCGGCGGTGCTTTCCGGCGTGACGCTCGCCATGGCACTCCTGCCGGAGGAGTTCCCGGTCGTCCTGACGGTCTTTCTCGCGCTCGGCGCCTGGCGCATCTCGCGCCGCGGCGTGCTCACGCGCCGCATGCCGGCGATCGAGATGCTCGGCGCCGCCACGGTGCTGTGCGTCGACAAGACCGGCACGCTCACCGAGAACCGCATGAGCGTCATCGAGACGCCGCAACCGACCATCGATGTCGCCGCGCTGGCGTGCGAGCTCGAGGCCTTCGATCCGATGGACCGCGCCATCGTGGCGGCCGCCGGGGCGGAAGCCCTGTCGCAGCGCAAGGCCTGGCGCCTCGAGCGGGACTATCCGATGACCGAGCGCTTCCTCGCCGTGTGCCATGCCTGGCGCGCGCCGAGCGGCGAGCTGCAGGTCGCGGTGAAGGGAGCGCCGGAGACGGTGCTCGCGCTCTGCGGCCGCCAGGATGCGCTGCACGAGGTGCA
>DATDCR010000002.1:0-6310 GCA_036524215.1 Burkholderiales bacterium | reverse complement strand
GGGAGGTCCGCGCGGACCTGTGTCGAGAGCAGGCGCGCGTCGGCGGCGGGAAGCACAGTGACGCGCGTCGCACGGATGGTCTGGTTCTGGGTCGGGATGGCGACCTCGCCTTCCGTGGCAGTCACAATCTTCGGCAACGCGAACTGCGGCACGCTCGCCACGGCGCGCAGCGCCGCCGGATCGTGCAGCTCGAGGAGCGGTCTTCCCGGCGCAGCGAGCTCGCCGAGCTCGGCCAGGCGCCGCGTGACGACGCCGTCGATCGGCGCGCGCACCTCGGCGAAGCTACGCGCCGTGACCGCCTGCGATGCGCCGGCCCGTGCGGCCTGCAGCTCGGCCTGCGCGCTCTTCAGGTCTGCGTCGGCCTTGTCGTACGCGGCGCGGGAAACGAACTTCTGCTCGACCAGCTTTGCCGTGCGCTCGTAATTGAGCTTCGCCTGCGCGAGCTGCGCCTCGGCCTGCGCAACGCGCGCCGTGCCGGCCGCGACCTGCGCATCCGTGTCTCGCGTGTCGATGCGCACGAGAAGCTGGCCGCGCTTCACCCGGTCGCCCGCGTCGACGTAGTACTGGGTGACGTTGCCGGCGGTCTGCGCCGAGACGGTCGCCGAGCGCACCGCCTCGATGACCGCATCGGCGGCGTAGACGTCGGGCACTTCTCGCAGCTCGACCGTGCCGAGCTTGATGACCTTTGGCGTCGGCGCGCTGCGGCCGGCCACCGCGCTCGGCGTGGGCTTCGGCTCGTGCAATGCAAACACCGCAATGGCGAGAACGGCAGCGGCCGCGACTCCAGCAGCGAGAAGCTTCTTACGCATTCATCCAGCGCGCGAGCGAGTCCGCGTCCATGGCGCCGGAAACGCGCTTCACCTCGCGAGCGTCCTTGAAAAGGATCAGGGTCGGGATGCTGCGCACGCCGAAGCGTTTCGCGAGCGCCGGCGCCTGATCGGTATCGACCTTGGCGAAGCGCGCCTGATCGCCGAGCTTGCTCGCCGCAGCCTCGAAGGCGGGCGCCATCGCGCGGCACGGGCCGCACCACGGTGCCCAGAAATCGACGACCACCGGCAGGTCGCCCGCCAGCGCGGCGTCGAAGCTGCTTTCGTCGAGATTGGTCATGCCGAGCACACGCCGCTGCGCTTGAGGATCAACTCGAGCGGGCAAAAGCCGGTGAAGCCGCTCTGGAAAAGGTTCGCGCCGACGAAGGCGGTGAACCAGAGGAAGTTCAGGTTGACGAACACGCCGAGCGCGAGCGAGACGAGGATGAACGCGCCGGCGAAGATGCGGATCAGCTTTTCGGTGGTCATGGGCCTTTTGCCTGGGTTGATTGCGACGCCACCTAGGGTACGGACGACCGCCCGCGGGGTCTGTGACCTGGGTTCCAGAGGGCTAAACTCGCCCCGTGCGCGAGCTTCTCCTGCGTCGTTTTCCCGTTTTCGGGCAGCTCTCGAAGGCGCGCCTGGACGAGTTCCTCGCCGAGGCCGAAGTCGTGCGCGCGCCGAAAGCGAGCGTGCTCTTCGATGCCGGCCAGCCATGCCGCGGCTTCCCGCTGCTCCTCGAAGGCAGCGTGCGCGTGTCGAAGAGCTCGCCCGGCGGCCGCGAGATCCTGCTCTACCGCGTCGATCCCGGCCAGGGCTGCATCCTCTCCGGCGGCTGCCTGCTCGGCCACTCCGACTATTCGGCGCGCGGCATCGCGGAAGAAGATGTGACGCTCCTTAGCATCCCGCCGGCCGTTTTCCAGTCGCTGATGGTGGAGTTCGAGCCGTTCCGGCGCCTGGTGTTCGGCATGTACAGCGAGCGGCTCGCCGAGGTGATGGAGCTCGTCGACGAGATCGCCTTCCGCCGGCTCGACCAGCGGCTCGCCCAGCTTCTCATCCGCCGCGGGCCCGTGATCGACGCGACGCACCAGAAGCTCGCCGACGAGCTCGGCAGCGTGCGCGAAATCGTGAGCCGGCTCCTGCGCAGCTTCGAAAGCCGGGGCTGGGTGAAGCTCGAGCGCGAGCGCATCACGCTCGTCGCGCCTCAGCCGCTCGCGGCGCTCGCTTCCGGCGCGCCTACTTAAGGCTTTCGCACACGCGCTCCAGCCGCCCGCGCACTTCCTTCGCCAGCCGGTCCACCTCGGGCTTGTCGACGAGCTTGAGCACGGCGTCCGGATCCATGAAGCCGATCCAGATCCGGCCGTCCTCTTCCTCGCGGACCACCACGTTGCACGGCAGAAGCAGGCCAATGTCGGGATCGGCCTCGATGGCGCGGTGCGCGAGAGGCGGATTGCAGGCGCCGAGGATGCGATAGGGACGCCGCTCGACGCCCAGCTTCGCCTTGAGCGTCGCCTTGACGTCGATGTCGGTAAGGACCCCGAAGCCTTCGCCCTTGAGCGCTTCGATCACCCGTGCGACGGTGGGGTCGAAGGCGCCGGAGACCGTCGTGCTGAAGCCGTACATCGGAAACCTTTCGCAGATGGATCACACGGGATTGTGGAAGATCCGCGGCGGCGCGCGTTGATCGGGGTCATGGCGCGGCGCTGTAAACTGCGCGGCCATGACGATCGACTGGATGCACTTCACTCCCTGGACGTCGCTCGCCGGCGGCGTCCTCATCGGCATCGCTGCGGTGATGCTGGTGCTCTTCAACGGCCGCATCGCCGGCATCAGCGGCATCGTCGGCGGCCTGCTCGCGCCGCGCGGCGCCGAAGTCGGCTGGCGGCTGGCGTTCGTCGGCGGCCTGCTCGCGGCGCCGCTCGCCATGCTGCTGCTCAAGTACGAGATGGCGCCGCGCATCGAGGCGGGCTTCGGCACGCTGGTCGTGGCGGGGCTCCTCGTCGGCATCGGCACGAGCTACGGCTCGGGCTGCACGAGCGGCCATGGGGTGTGCGGCCTTTCGCGCCTGTCGCCGCGCTCGCTCGCGGCGACCGCCGCATTCATGGCGGCCGGCATGGCCACCGTGTTCGTCGTGCGGCATCTCGCATGAGGCAGGTCTGCGCCTTCCTTGCCGGCCTCGTCTTCGGCATCGGCCTGATCCTTTCCGGCATGACCGATCCGGCAAAGGTGCTCGGCTTCCTCGACGTCGCCGGCGCGTGGGACCCGTCGCTCGCCTTCGTCATGGGCGGTGCCGTTCTGGTCGGCCTGTTCGGCTTTGCGTTCGCGCAGCGCCGCGCGCGCAGCTTCTTCGGCGGCGCGATTCACCTGCCCAACAACCGCGACATCGACAATCGCCTGGTGGGCGGCTCGATCGTGTTCGGCATCGGCTGGGGGCTGGCCGGCTTCTGCCCGGGCCCGGCACTCGTTTCCTTCGGCGCCGGCCAGGACAAGGCGGCGATCTTCGTCGCCGCGATGCTGGGCGGCATGCTGCTCTACACCGCGGCCGAGCGGATGATCCACGAGCCGCGCCGCCGCGCGCGCGAGCCAAGCTAAATCCTTCTTTGCAATAAGCTTATTCCCGGCCGGGCGTTATGCTTTTGGTTTAGCATCGCCCCTCGTTTTCATGACGGAAAGACATTAATGAACGCTCTTCGCAGGCGCCTGCTGCAAGGCGCTGCTGCTCTGGCGGCGGCCGCGCTGACGCCGCTCGCCGCGCTCGCCGCGACCTGGAACAAGGAAGCCTTCGGCGCCAAGAGCGCGGGCGAGGCGCTGAAGAACATCGGCGCGCCCGATGCGGCGCCGAGCGGCGACGTGGTGATCGACGCGCCGGAAATCGCCGAGAACGGCGCCGTGGTGCCGATCGAGATCACGAGCAACGTGCCCGGCACGCGCTCGATCGTGATGGTGATCGAGAAGAATCCGTTCCCGCTCACCGCCAAGTTCGATTTCCTCGAGGGCGCGCTGCCTTATGTGAAGGTTAACGTGAAGATGGGCGAGACCTCGGACATCCGCGTCATCGCCGAGGCGAACGGCAAGCGCTACGCGGCGACCAAGAACATCAAGGTCACCATCGGCGGCTGCGGCGGCTAAAGGAGAGAGACAGATGGCGGCAGGACCCATGAAGATGCGCGCGAACCTCGGCCAGGGGTTCACCGACATTCGCGTGCTGATGACGCACCCGATGGAAACGGGGCAGCGCAAGGACAGCGAGGGCAAGCTGGTGCCGATGCACTTCATCCAGAACCTCACGGTGAAGGTGAACGGCAAGACGGTGATCGAGGCGCAGACGAGCCAGGCCGTGTCGCGCAACCCGGTGTTCTCGTTCCGCCTCAAGGGCGGCGCGAAGGGCGACAAGATCGAAGTGAGCTGGCTCGATAACAAGGGCGAGACGAACAAGACCGAAGCCGCGGTCGCTTGAGCATGCGCGCGCTTCTGGTTGGTTTGCTGGCCGTCAGCTTCGCCGCATCGGCGCAGGACGCGAAGAAGGAAATCCAGAAGTACCAGCAGATGATCGCGAGCGGCAGCCCGGCGGAGCTCTTCGAGCTCGAGGGCGAGACGCTGTGGAAGAAGCCGCAAGGCCCGAGGAACGTGTCGCTCGACAAATGCGACCTCGGCAAAGGCCCGGGCGTGCTGAAAGGCGCCTACGCCGCGCTGCCGCGCTACTTCAAGGACGCCGAGCGCGTCATGGACCTGGAGACGCGGCTCCTCTACTGCATGACGACCCTGCAGGGCCGCAGCCGCGAGGAAGCCACGAAGCGGGTGTTCGGCAACGAGAACGAGCCCTCCGAAATGGAATACCTGTCGGCCTATGTCGCCGGGCAGTCGCGCGGCGTGAAGATGGCGCCGGGCACGAGCCACCCGAAGGAAAAGGAAGCCTACGCGCTGGGCCGGGCGCTCTTCTTCCATCGCGCAGGGGCCTGGGATTTCTCCTGTGCCTCCTGCCACGGCGAGGAAGGCAAGCGCATCCGCATGCAGGACCTGCCGGTGCTCTCCGAGGCGAAGTACGCGCGGCCGGTGATGAGCACCTGGCCCGCGTATCGCGTCTCGAACAGCCAGTTCAAGACGATGCAATGGCGCATCAACGATTGCTACCGGCAGATGCGCATGCCCGAGCCGAGCTTCGCCTCCGAGGCGACGGTGGCGATGAACATGTACCTCGCCGTGAACGCCAGGGGCGAGCCTTACCGCGGACCGGGAACCAAGCGATGAGCCGGCTTTTCCTGCTTTCGCTCGTTTTCCTCGCCGCGAAGGCGACGGCGGAACCCAGCGCCAACGACGTGACCAAGGTGCTGCAGCGCGACTTCCATCCGCGCGGGCAGGCGACCATGGACCGCGTCGTGCAGGACGGCCTGCAGCGCGTATGCACCGAAACGCACGACAAGCCGCCCGCCGACGTGGCGAAGGCGCTCGAGGCCGACCAGATGAAGACCGTCGTCTACCCGCAGGGCAGCCTGATGGGCGACTGGAAGCGCGGCGAGAAGATGGCGCAGGACGGGCGCGGCTCGATGTGGAGCGACAAGGCGGGCGCGCCGGCGGGCGCGAGCTGCTACAACTGCCACCAGCTTTCGCCCAAGGAGATGTCCTACGGCACGATCGGCCCGAGCCTCGCCGGCTTCGGCAAGAAGCGCGGCAACGGCGCCGACGTGCAGAAGTACGTCTACGCGAAGATCTACAACGCCAAGGCCTACAACGCCTGCTCGCAGATGCCGCGCCTGGGATACGCCGGCACGCTCAGCGAGGAGCAGATCAAGGACCTGACGGCGCTCCTGCTGGACCCCGCCTCGCCCGTCAACCAGTAGCCTTTCGCGGCGTCGAGCCGCTTGCTGCACCGCGTCGTTGACAATATGCGCATATGCTCATATAAAGCGCCGCTCATGCAAGACCTCGAACACGTATTCCAGGCCGTGGCCGGCTACTTCGGCGTGCTCTCCGAGCCGACGCGCCTGAAGATCATGCATGCGCTCTGCCAAGGCGAGAAAACCGTCTCGCAGATCGTCGCCGAGACCGCCGGCACGCAGACCAACATCTCGCGCCACCTCGGCGTCATGTATCGCCATCGCGTGCTGAAGCGGCGCAAGGAAGGCACGCAGGTGGTCTACAGCGTCGCCGACCCGACGATGGTGGAGCTGTGCCGCTCGGTGTGCAATCGCATCGCCAGTACGATCGAAGAACAGCAGCCGGAAAGAGAAAAGTTCCTCCGCCTGCTTCCCCGCGCGAAGAAGCGCGCCGCGTGAAGTTGGAAAAGGGCAGGATCATTCCGGCGCCGGAGGCGCCACGCCGGCAGTTCCTGCGCAGCGCGGCGGCGCTCGTCGGCGGTGCGGCGATCGTCGGCCGCGCGAAAGCCGAAGGCGACCCGGCGATCCTGAGCCTGCCGGCGCACTCGAAGGGCCTCGGCCAGCCGGTCGCCGCCCGCGGCTACGGGCTTCCTTCGGTCCACGAGAAGAACCTGCAGCGCCGCGAAAGCC
>DATDCR010000001.1:0-10764 GCA_036524215.1 Burkholderiales bacterium | reverse complement strand
CACGCGCCGAACAGCCAGTCGCGCGGCAAGGAAATGATCGAGGCGATGAAGAAGCTCGATCTGATGGTGGTCATCGACCCCTATCCGTCGGCGAGCGCGGCGATGTTCGCCAAGGTGCGCAAGGACGGCGCCTATCTTCTGCCCGCCGCCACGCAGCTCGAGACCGAGGGCTCGGTGACCGCCTCGAACCGTTCGCTGCAATGGCGCGAGAAGGTGATCGACCCGGTGTTCGAGTCGCGCACCGACCACATGATCATGTATCAGCTCGCGCAGAAGCTCGGCTTCGCCGACCAGTTCCTCGGCAAGAAGGACGGAAGACAGGTCATCCGCCTCGTCAAGGCCAAGGGCGGCATGGAAGAGCCGTCGATGGAAGACACGCTGAGGAACGAGATCAATGCCGGCTGCTGGACCATCGGCTACACCGGCCAGTCCCCGGAGCGCATCCAGGCGCACATGAGGAACCAGCATGTCTTCGACGTGAAGACGCTGCGCGCGCGCGGCGGCAAGGACGCGAAGACCGGCTACGACCTGACCGGCGACTACTACGGCTTGCCGTGGCCCTGCTACGGCACGGCCGCCATCAAGCACCCCGGCACGCCGAACCTGTACGACACGTCGAAGCACTCGATGGACGGCGGCCACACGTTCCGCGCGCTGTTCGGCGTGGAGAAGGACGGCGTCAACCTGCTCGCCGAGGACGGCATCGCCTCCAAAGGCAGCGACATCACCACCGGCTATCCGCAGTTCGACCACGTGCTGCTGAAGAAGCTCGGCTGGTGGGACGAGCTCACCGAGGCGGAAAAGAAGGAAGCCGAGGGCAAGACCTGGGCGAACGATCTCTCCGGCGGCATCCAGCGCGTCGCCATGAAGCACGGCTGCAGCGCGTTCGGCAACGCGAAGGCACGCGCCGTGGTGTGGAACTTCCCCGACCCGGTTCCGCAGCACCGCGAGCCGCTCTATTCGCCGCGGCCGGATCTGGTCGAGAAATATCCGACCCACGACGACGTGAAGGTGTTCTGGCGCCTGCCGACGCTCTTCAAGACGGTGCAGCAGAAGGCGGTGAAGGACGAGATGCACAAGAAGTATCCGCTGATCCTGACGAGCGGCCGCCTGGTGGAATACGAGGGCGGGGGCGAGGAGACGCGCTCCAATCCGTGGCTCGCCGAGCTGATGCAGGAGAACTTCGTCGAGATCCATCCGAAGCCGGCCGCCGATCGCGGCATCCGCAACGGCGAATGGGTCTGGGTGAGCTCGCCGAGCGGCGCCAAGCTGAAAGTCAAGGCGAAGGTGACCGAAGGCATCGGGCCGGACACCTGCTTCATTCCGTTCCACTTCTCCGGCTGGTGGCAGGGCGAGGACATGCTGCCCTACTACCCGGACGGAGCGGCGCCGATCGTGCGCGGCGAAGCGGTGAACACCGCGACGACCTACGGCTACGACCGGGTGACGATGATGCAGGAAACCAAGACCACGCTGTGCCAAGTGGCCAAGGCCTAAGGAGGAAACCATGGCGAGAATGAAATTCCTATGTGACGCCGAGCGCTGCATCGAGTGCAACGGCTGCGTCACCGCCTGCAAGAACGAGAACGAAGTGCCTTGGGGCGTGAACCGCCGCCGCGTCGTCACGCTGAATGACGGCGTGGTCGGCGCGGAGAAGTCGATCTCGGTGGCCTGCATGCACTGCTCCGACGCGCCGTGCATGGCCGTCTGCCCGGTGGACTGCTTCTACCGCACCGACGACGGCGTCGTGCTGCACGACAAGGACCTTTGCATCGGCTGCGGCTACTGCTTCTACGCCTGCCCGTTCGGCGCGCCGCAGTTCCCGCAGGCGGG
The DNA here is from genome assembly GCA_036524215.1 of Burkholderiales bacterium. Lineage (GTDB taxonomy): Bacteria > Pseudomonadota > Gammaproteobacteria > Burkholderiales > SG8-39 > SCGC-AG-212-J23. The sequence goes on along the minus strand of DATDCR010000001.1, from coordinate 8,931 downwards.
CGCCTTCGGCCTGCGCGGCAAGATGGACAAGTGCACGTTCTGCGCCGGCGGGCCCGAGCCCGACCGCAGCGAAGCCGAATTCAGGAAGTACGGCCGCAACCGCCTCGCCGAAGGCAAGCTGCCGGCCTGCGCCGAGATGTGCTCCACCAAGGCGCTGCTGGGCGGTGACGGCGACGTGATCGCGGACATCTATCGCGAGCGCGTCCTGCGTCGGGGCAAGGGCGCGGACCTGTGGGGATGGAGCTCGGCCTACGGCCTCCCGGGTCAGAAGCCCGCCCCGCAGCCCGCGCAACCGACAGGAGCCAAATCATGAGATGGGCACTGATCTTGGTAGCGGTGTTCGCGCTCGGCGCGTGCGGCGAGAAGGACCAGGTCGTCGTCTACAAGCAGGGCAAGTACCAGGGCAAGCCGGACAACCGCTCCTGGGACAACGGCCCGCTCTCCGCCGAGTGGCGCGGGGGCGACTGGAAGCAGGGCGACCGCACGAGCTGGGAGGAGTCGGTCAAGAAGCGCCAGCTCGCCCAGCACGAGTACAAGCGCATCTACCAATAGCGGAGGCGCCATGCGCAGACTCTGGTTGGCGCTCTCTCTCTCGCTCTTCGCCGCGCTTGCCTGGGCCGAAGGCGGGCCTGCGACCGATGCGGTGAAGCAGCAGCAGGAGCGCCAGGTCACCCAGCCCGGCAACAACGCGCCGTTCTACCGCGAGGTGCGCTCGGGAGAAGTGCAGCCGTACACGACGACGAGCGCCAAGGGGCCGGAAACCGGCATCCTGGTGCAGTCCGCCGGCGAGACCTGGCGCCAGATCCGCAACGGCCCGGTGACCTTCTACGGCGGCGCCTTCATCGTCTTCGTGCTGCTCGTGATGGCGGGCCTTTACTTCGTCAAGGGTCCGATCAAGCTGCACGAGCCGCGCACCGGCCGCCTGCTCCAGCGCTTCACCGACTGGGAGCGGGTCGTGCACTGGAGCGTGGCGATCAGCTTCTGCATTCTGGCCCTGTCGGGCCTGACGATGCTCTTCGGCAAGCACGTGCTGTTGCCCGTGATCGGCTACACGCTGTTCGCCTGGCTCAGTTACCTCGGGAAGAACCTGCACAACTTCGTCGCGCCGTTCTTCATCGTCTCGGTACTGATCATGGCGTTCATGTGGGCGCGCGACAACGTCTGGAAGTCCTACGACTGGAGCTGGTTCGGCAAGATGTGGGCCTTCGCCACGCGCGGCGAGCACCTTCCGTCCGGGCGTTTCAACGCCGGCGAGAAGGCCTGGTTCTGGGGCGGCGTGATCCTGCTCTCGATCGTGATGGCCTGGAGCGGCCTGATCCTGCTGTTCCCGAACTTCGAGCAGACCCGCTCCACCATGCAATGGGCGTGGATCTGGCACGCCTCGGCCGCCGTCCTCTACATCGTCGGCGGCCTCGGCCACATCTACATGGGCACGATCGGGGTCGAAGGCGCCTACCAGAACATGCGCGAAGGCGTGACCGACGAGACCTGGGCGAAGGAGCACCACCGCTACTGGTACGACGAAGTGAAATCCGGACGCCGCGAAGGCGCCGCGGGCGGCGCCATTCCGGCCGGCGCCCCGCACATGAAGGAGAAACCATGAAGAGAATCGTTGCCGCGCTGGTCGCCGGCGCGCTGATGGGCGTGTTCGCCGCTTCCTACGCCAAGCTGCCGCCGTCGCCGCCGAAGACGGAAGAGCAGAAGAAGGCCGAAGCCGAGAAAGCGGCGGCTGCCAAGACCAAGGACGCCGCCGACCTCAACAAGGCGCAGGACAAGGCCGTGGCGAACTACAAGCGCAACGCCGCCGCGATGGGAAAGAAATAGCCCGCGAGGATTGAGGAGGAGCTGAAAGGGCGCCGGAGGGCGCCCTTTCTTTTTCAAACGCCCTGGACCGCGATCAGCTTGCCGCGCGAGCCCTTCTGGCGCAGCTTGATGAGCGGCGCGTACTCGGGCGAGCGGTACCACGTGCGCGCCTGCTGCAGGGTCGCAAACTCGAGCACCACGATGCGCTTCGGCGACCAGCCGCCTTCGAGCGCCTCGACGTCGCCGCCGCGCACGAGGAAGCGGCCGCCGTATTTCTCGATCGTCGCCAGCACCTGCCTGCGATACTCGTCGTAGGCCGCCGGGTCCGTCACCTCGATTTCGCCGATCACGTACGCGCTCATGCATCCTCCGCTAGGTTGCGAAGCGCCACAGCATACCGGCGATGCCCGCGGCTGCAATCACCGGGATGAGGCCGGCCTTGTAGCGGGTGAGCGCCACCAGCGCGACGGCCGCCAGCGCAATTGAAAACCAGTCGATGCCGCGCGCGAAGAACACGTGCTCGGCGAAGAACGCGGCCAGGCTGACGACGACGCCGACCACCGCGGCCGTGATGCCGGAAAGCGGCGCCGTGAAGCGCAGGTCGCCGTGCGTCGCCTCGACAAGCGGGCCGCCGAGGAAGATGAACACGAAGGACGGCAGGAAGGTAAAGAACGTCGCCACGGCCGCGCCGGCGGCGCCGGCGAGAAAAACGTGCTCGGCGCCGAAGATCTGCAGCACCCAGGCGCCGACAAAGCCGACGAAGGCCACCACCATGATGAGCGGTCCGGGCGTCGTCTCGCCCAGGGCAAGCCCGTCGATCATCTGCAGGCCGGTGAGCCAGTGGTAGTGCTCCACCGCGGCCTGGTACACATAGGGCAGCACGGCGTACGCGCCGCCGAAGGTGAGAAGGGCCGCCTTGGTGAAGAAGCCGGCCATGTCGGCCAGTGTCGCGTTCCACGCATAGGTCGCGCCAATGGCGGTGCCCCAGATGGCGAGCGAAAGGAAGAGCATCACCAGCAGGCGCCGCGGCCGAAAGCGCGCGTGCTCGGGCACCGGCGTGTCGTCATCGAGGATCGCGGCACCGTAGCTCTTTGCCGAGGCGCCGTGGCCGCCCACCGCAAAGGCCGCCGGCGCCAGGCGGCCGCCGAGCGCGCCGATGAGAGCCGCCGTAATCACGATCCAGGGGAAGGGCACGTTAAACGCGTAGATCGCGGCAAAGGCCGCGACGCTGATCGCCCACAAGGCGCCATGCCGGAGCGCGCGCGAGCCGATGCGCCAGGCCGCCGCCAGCACGATGGCGACGACCGCCGGCTTAATGCCATAGAGGATGCCGGCCACCAAAGGCACGCTGCCGTACGCCATGTACACGTAGGAAAGCGCGATCAGGATGAAGAGCGACGGCAGGACGAACAGGCCGCCGGCGACGATGCCGCCCCACGTGCGGTGCATCATCCAGCCGATGTAGGTCGCGAGCTGGGTCGCTTCGGGACCCGGCAGCACCATGCAGTAGTTGAGCGCATGCAGGAAGCGCTTCTCCGAGATCCAGCGCCTTCGCTCGACCAGTTCCTGGTGCATGATCGCGATCTGCCCGGCCGGGCCGCCGAAGCTGATGAAGCCGAGCTTGAGCCAGAAGCGCAGCGCTTCGGCGAAGGAAACCGGGCTCAAGCGTAGCCCACGCTGACGCGGTCGATAGCGACCGACTTGATCAGCGCGAAGACCGGCTTGCCGGGCGCGAGGCCTAGCTCGGCGAGCGATTTGCGCGTGATGCGGGCGACGAGCTCGGCGCCGCCCAGGTCGAGCTGCACATCCACGCTCGACGCCGCGGCATCGGCGATCGACTTCACCGTCGCGGGCAGCACGTTCAGCATCGAGAGCGACGCGGGCCGCACCGTGGCGAGCGCCACGTCCTGCGCGCGCACGCGCACGCGGACGCGCTCGCCGACCAGTGCGTTCACGTCTGCGGCGTAGAGCGATCCGCCGGCGAACTGCAGGCGCGCAAGCCCCCAGCGCAGGTCCTGCTCCGCCACCGTGGACTCGATGACGGCGCCGCCCTGCAGGTGGCCGACGACGCTGCCGCGGTCGGCCACCTTGCCCTCCGCCAGCACCACCACGGTGTCGGCGAGGCGGACCACTTCCTCCACCGAGTGGCTGACGAAGACCATCGGCAGGCCGAGCTCGTCGCGCAGCCGCTCGATGTAGTAGAGGATCTCGGCCTTGCGCGACGCGTCGAGCGAGGCGAGGGGCTCGTCCATCAGCATCAGGCGCGGGCTCGCGAGCAGCGCGCGGCCGATGGCGACGCGCTGCTTCTCGCCCCCGGAGAGGTTCTGCGGCCGGCGCGACAGCAGCCGCGCCAGGTCGAGCAGCTCGAGCACGCGGTCCAATTCGACCGGATGCTCGCGCTCGGGGGAGAAGAAACGCCCATAGAGAAGATTCTGGCGCACGTTCAGGTGCGGCAGCAGGCGGGCTTCCTGGAACACGTAGCCGATGCGCCGCTCGCGCGGCGCGAGCCAGGTGCGGCCGTCGAAGAAGACGCGATCGTCGAGCGCGATCCGTCCGCTGGCGGGCTTGAGCAGGCCCGCGATCGCATTCAGCACGCTCGTCTTGCCCGAGCCCGACGGGCCGAACAGGGCCGTGACGCCGTTGCCGGCGGCGAAGGCGACGTCGAGCGCGAAATCCCCGAGCCGCATGCCGATGCGCACGTCGAGCGTCATGTCTGCGCGCGGCGCTTCAGCGCGCCGGAGAGCCACTCGGAGGCGAGCAGCGCGGCGAGCGAGAGCGCGATCGAAAGCAGGCAAAGGCGCCACGCCTGCGCATCGCCGCCCGGCACCTGCGTCAGCCCGTAGATCGCGAGCGGCAGGGTCTGCGTCTCGCCGGGAATGTTCGAGACGAAAGTGATCGTCGCGCCGAATTCGCCCAGGCTGCGGCCGAAGGCGAGCAGCAGGCCGTTGAGGATGCCGGGGACGGCGAGCGGCAGCGTGACCGTGGCGAAGATCCAGGCCGGCGAGGCGCCGAGCGTCGCCGCGGCGGCTTCCAGGCGCTGATCCACGGCCTCGATCGCCTGCCGCATCGCGCGCACCGCGAGCGGCAGGCCCATGATGCCGGCCGCCAGCGCTGCACCGGTCCAGCGGAAAGCGAACGTGACGCCGAAATGCTGGTCGAGGAATGTGCCGATCGCGCCGTTGCGGCCGAAGGCGGCGAGGAGCAGATAACCCATCACTACGGGCGGCAGCACGAGCGGCAGGTTCACCACGGCGTCGAGCAACGCCTTGCCGGGAAAGCCGCCGCGCGCGAGCAGGTAGGCGAGCGCCAGCGCGACCGGCAGCACGCCGAGCATGGCCCAGAACGCAACCTTCAGACTGAGGAGCAGGATGTCGATCTCGACGGCGGTCATGGGCGCAGGAAGCCGTGGCGCGCGAAGAGGTCCATCGCGCGCGGGCCGGCGAGGTAATCGAGATAGCGACGCGCGAGGGGCGAGGCACCTCGCATCGCAGCCGCCGGGTAAACGATGCGCGGATGCAGGCTCGGATCGATGCGCGCCGCGATCTGCACCTTGGGCTCGTCTCGCGCGTCGGTCTCGTACACGATGCCAAGCGGCGCTTCGCCCCGCGCGACGAGCGCCAGCGCTGCGCGCACGTTTTCGGCCGCCGCGATCCGCCGCCCGACGGCAGGCCAGACGTTCAGGCGCTCGAGCGCCGCGCGCGCGTACTTTCCGGCCGGCACATGCTGCGGGTCGGCGAGCGCCAGCCGATCGCGCGCGCCGAGCACCTGCAGCGGATCGCCCGGCACCGGCCGCCCGGCAGGCACGATCCAAACGAGGCGGTTAGCGAGAAGGTCGCGCCGCGTGCCGGCGGCGAGCAGGTTCTTCTTCTCGAGGTAGTCCATCCACGCTTCATCGGCGCTGATGAAGACCTGGGCCGGCGCGCCGGCTTCGATCTGCCGGGCGAGGGCCGAGCTCGACGCATAGGAAATGACACAGCGCGCGTCGAACGAGGCGTTTACCTCGTCAAGCGCGTTGCGCAGGCTGGCGGCGGCGAAGACCAGCACGCGCTCTTCCGCGCAGGCACCGAGGCTGAAGAGACAGAGCAGGATGAAAAGCCCGCGCTTCACGCCGGCTCCGTCGAGCGAAGCACGGTTCCCGACTGACGCAGGTCATAGCCCGGGAACTTTCGCGCGATGCGTGCAAGCGGCTTGCCGGCGAGGGCTTCGCGCAGCTGCCGGCCGGTCGTGCCTTCGAGCGCCTCGGTGCGCAGCGCCAGCCAGTATTGCTCGCGCAGCGCGGGGACGAAGTCGAGTCCGAACTGGGCCGCCGCCGCATGCACGCCAAACCCGGCGTCGGCCCGGCCTGCCGCGATGGTGGCCGCCACGGCAAGGTGCGTGTGCTCCTCGGTGGCATAGCCGCGCAGCGCCTGCGGCGCGATACCCGACTGTGCCAGCAGGCGGTCGATATGGCGCCGCGTGCCCGATCCGCGTTGCCGGTTCACGAAGCGCGCATGGCGATGCGCGACGTCGGCGAGCGAGGCAAGGCGCTTCGGATTGCCGCGCGCGACGATGAGCCCCTGCTCGCGCTCCGCGAAGCGCACCAGGCTGTCGCGTCGCGGCCGCACGAAGCGGCGCAGGTCGAAATCCTCCAGGTGGAAGCCCGCGACCTCTACCGCGCCGCGCGAGAAAAGCGCCAGGTTCTCTTCGCTGCCGCGAAAGGACAATTCGCCGACCAGGCCGGCCGGGATGGCAAAGCGCTCGCAGAATTCGGCGAGCAGCGGATCGTGGCTGGCGGAAAGGCGCAGCGGCGTGTGCTGCGTCGTCGCCGCCGGCCTGACCGCAAAGCGCTCGGCGTGCGGCTCGAGCGCGTGCTGAAGCCTTTCGTCGTTGCGCAGAAGCTGGGTACCGAGGCTGCTGAGCCTCGCGCCGCGCCCGCGCTGCAGCTCGGCAAGCGGCCCGCCGGCAAGCCGCGCCGCGTCGAGCAGCAGGCCCCACGCGGCCCGATAGGACAGGCCGAGCTCGTCCGCCGCGGCCTTCAGGGTGGCGTGGCGCTCGAGCGCGTGCAGCAGGGCGAGGACGCGCGCATCGAGCGTTTCCCCGGCCGAGCGCCAGACGATGCCGGCTCGCAGGCCTGCCATCGCATAAATATGCACCAAATCCCCTATTTGGTAAAACCGCTCTGGGAGCTACGCTTCCAATATATGCAGGAATTCCCCGCAGTGCTGTGGGAGGCGCGGCTGTGGCAGATCGTCCTGCTCAGCCTCGAGGTGAGCCTGTCCGCCGTCGGCGTCGCCTCGCTCGCCGGCCTGCCGCTCGGGGCGGCGCTCGCCGTGGCGCGCTTTCCGGGGCGGCAGGTGATCGTCGTCCTGCTCAATGCGCTGATGGGTCTGCCGCCGGTGGTGGTGGGCCTCGCGATCTATCTCCTCCTCTCGCGCGCCGGCCCGCTCGGCGACCTGGGCCTGCTGTTTACGCCCGGGGCGATGGTCGTCGCGCAGACCGTACTCATCCTGCCGATCATCGCCGCCCTGTCGCGCCAGGCCGTGGAGGACGCCTGGCACGAATACGAGGAGCAGCTTCGCTCGCTCGGCGCGCACGGCCTGCCGGCCGCCCTTACCGTGCTGTGGGACATCCGCTTCTCGCTCTTCACCGTGGTGCTCGCCGGCCTGGGCAGGGCGAGCGCCGAGGTCGGCGCCGTGATCATCGTCGGCGGCAACATCGACGGCGTGACGCGCGTCATGACCACCGCGATCGCGCTCGAGACGTCGAAGGGCGATCTGCCGCTCGCGTTGGGCCTCGGCCTCGTCCTGATCAGCGTGGTCATCGTCCTGAACGCCGCGGCATTCCTGGTGAGGGACGCCGCCCAACGGCGCTACGGATGATCCTGCCGCTTACCCTGGAAGCGCTCGCCTTCCGCGACATCATCAAGCCGCTCTCGCTCGAGATCGGCGCGGGACCGAGCACCATCATCCTGGGCGCCAACGGCGCCGGCAAAAGCGTGTTCATGCGGCTGATGCACGGTCTCCTGCAGCCGACCGCGGGAAGCATCTCATGGAGAGAAATGGACCGCTCGCGCGTGCGCCGGCTGCAGGCCATGGTGTTCCAGCATCCGGTCATGCTGCGCCGCTCGGCGATCGATAACGTCGTCTACGCGCTGGCGATTGCCGGCGTGCCGCGGCCCGAGCGCGAAGGCATCGCCATCGCCGCGCTGGAGGAGGTCGGCCTAAAGCACCTGGCGAAGCGTCCCGCACGCGTGCTCTCGGGCGGCGAGCAGCAGCGCCTCGCCCTCGCGCGCGCCTGGGCCCTGCATCCGGAAGTCCTCTTCCTCGATGAGCCGACGGCGAGCCTCGATCCGACGGCAACGCGGGAGATCGAGGCCGTGATCCAGGCCTTCGACGCCGCCGGCACGAAGGTCGTCATGGCCACGCACAACCTCGGCCAGGCACGCCGGCTCGGCGACGAGGTCATCTACCTGCAGCAGGGCCGCGTGCTCGAGCGCAGCCCCGTCGAGCGTTTTTTCTCGCAACCTGCCTCGGCGGAAGCCGCGGCCTTCATCAAGGGAGAATTGCCTTGGGTTTGATCCGGCGGATCGCGCTCGCGCTCCTGATCAGCGCATCGGCGCACGCGCAGGACAGGTTCATCACCGTGTCCTCGACGACCTCGACCGAGCAGAGCGGCCTCTTCAAGCATCTGTTGCCCATCTTCGAGGCGAGGACCGGCATCCGGGTGCGCGTGGTGGCGGTCGGCACCGGCCAGGCGCTCGACATCGGCCGGCGCGGCGACGCCGACGTCGTCTTCGTGCACGCCAGGCCGCTCGAGGAGAAATTCATGGCCGAAGGCCACGGCGTGAAGCGCTTCGATGTCATGTACAACGATTTCGTGCTCATCGGCCCCAAGGCCGATCCGGCCAAGGTCGCCGGCATGAAGGACGTCGCGGCGGCCTTGCGCAGGATCAAGGATGCCCAGGCGCCGTTCGTTTCGCGCGGCGACCGCAGCGGCACCCATTTCGCGGAGCTCGAGCTCTGGAAGAGCGCCGGCATCGACATCGCCAAGGAAAAGGGTGCCTGGTACCGGGAGATCGGCCAGGGCATGGGACCGGCGTTGAACACGGCGGCCGCGATGAACGGCTACGTGCTCTCCGATCGCGGCACC